>JBDLIA010000039.1 GCA_039715185.1 Gemmatimonadota bacterium | reverse complement strand
TCGACGATCAGGAACCCGGCCATGCCGCTGGCCACCTGGTCGTGAGTCGAGCCGTGCGCGTGCGGGTGGTACCAATGCGTACCGGGCGGGTGCGGCTGGCGGGCGGCTCCCTCGGGGGCGCCGTGGCGGGCTTCGCCCAGGCGGATCTGGTAATCGGCGCTGCCCACGCGCTCGTACTGGCGCAGCTCCCTGATGGCCGCGTTGGCCGACTCCCTGCGCTTCTCCAGGTCGGCACGCGGAATGATGCGCAGCAGCACGTTGTCGGACAGCGACCCGTCCGGGTTGTAGTTGGGCGGCACGTGCAGGCCGTGCGTGTGGATGTTGGTGATGTGCGCCGCGCGCTGGCCGTTGGCGTGATCCACCAGCTCGTAGCCGGGCACGAGCCGGGCGGGCACTACCTGGAAGTTCTGCTCGGGCACGAAGAACGGCTGGCACTCGGGCACCTCCTCCGCCTCGGGCGCCGTCAGCTTGCAGACCTCTTCCGTCATCGCGGGCGTCAGGTCGAACGCGTCGGGACACGGACCCACCGGGGTCATCTGGTGGTCCAGGCCCAGGTGGTTGCGCACCTTCAGGCGGACGGTCGTATCGCCGCGCGCGCGAATCGTCGGCGCGGGGCTGTTGCCGCCGTAGCTGAACAGCGTGGGGTTGGGATTGCCGGGCGACGGCGCAGGGCCCGGGTTCTGGAGCTGGATGACGTTCAGCTCCAGCGAGTCGTCCGGCCAATGCTCCTGGCGCCAAACCCATGGCTCCTGCCAGGTCTCCATCGGCACCTCGGCGGGATCCACCAGGTCTCCGACTTCCGGCGGGGGTGGTGGCCCGGGCGACGGCGCTGCGGGGACTTCGGCCTCCGGTGCTTCCGGGGCCGCCGCGCCGGTGGGCGCGGGGACGTCGGAGTCGGGCTCGGCGGCGGACGCGCATCCGCCCAACGAGGCGGCGGCGAGTCCCGTCGCGCCCAGGTGGATGAACCGGCGGCGATCCACGTCGTTGCTGCGATCGCCGCTCCTGAGGTCGGCCATGCAATCAACTCCTGTCTGGCGGGATGGTGCTCCCGTTCGGCGGGTCGTCGAACATAATCGGAGTGCGAGGCTCCGCGAAAGCCGCTGTGACCGGCCGGGTGGCGTGCGGCCGGTTAGGGTTTGCGGAGCCGGCGCCGCGGGCCGAAACTTGGCGCCTCGGCCGAGCAGGACGCGCTCCCCGCACACCGCGACCAATGAGCGAACCAAAGCCTGGCTCCCTGCACCTCGGCGGCGTCATCGACGAAGCCACCGGCGAGCGCGGCGAGGAGTCGTTCCTCCTGCGCGCACGCGATCTGACCACGCACGGCGTGATCATCGGCATGACCGGCTCGGGCAAGACCGGCCTGGGCGTCGTCATGATCGAGGAGGCGCTGCTGCAGGGCATCCCGGTGCTCACCATCGACCCGAAGGGCGACCTGGGCAATCTGCTGCTCGCCTTCCCGGAGTTGCGCGGCTCGGACTTCGCGCCGTGGGTGGATCCGGCGGAGGCCGAGCGGGAGGGCGTGGGCGTCGACGAGCTCGCGGCGGCCACGGCGGCGCGCTGGCGTGAGGGCCTCGCGGGCTGGGGCATCGACGGAGCGCGCCTGCGTGCACTCGCCGGCGGCTCCGAGGTCTCCCTCTACACGCCCGGCTCCGGCGCGGGCACGCCGGTCAACGCGGTGGGCTCCATGGCCGCCCCCGACCTGGACTGGGACGAACACGGCGAGGTGCTGCGCGACGAGATAGCCGGCATCGTGTCGGGCCTCCTGGTGCTGATCGACGTGGAGCCGGACCCGATCTCCAGCCGCGAGCACATCCTGCTCTCCAACCTGATCGAGCATTCGTGGCGCGAGGGCCGCGACCTGGATCTGGCGACGCTGATCGCGCGCATCGCGGACCCGCCGATCCGTCGGCTCGGCGTCTTCGAGCTGGACACGTTTTTCCCCGACAGGGAGCGGCAGAAGCTCGCGCTGAGGATGAACGCGCTGCTCGCCTCGCCGGCGTTCGCGGAGTGGCTGCGGGGGGTGCCGCTGGACATCGACGTGATGCTCGGCCGGTCGGCGCGCGGCGCGCGCGCGTCCGTGATGACCATAGCCCACCTGTCGGACGCCGAGCGGCAGTTCTTCGTGACCCTGCTGCTGGCCAAGGTGGTCACCTGGATCCGCCGCCAGCCGGGCACCTCGGACCTGCGCGCGCTGATCTACCTGGACGAGGCGTTCGGCTTCCTGCCGCCCACCGCGGCGCCGCCCACCAAGCAGCCCATCCTGACCATCCTCAAGCAGGCGCGCGCGCACGGCGTGGGCATGGTGATCTCCACGCAGAACCCGGTCGACCTGGACTACAAGGCGATGTCCAACGCGGGCACCTGGATGATCGGCCGGCTCCAGACCGAGCGCGACAAGGCGCGCGTGCTGGAGGCGCTCCGGTCGGCGTCCGGCGGCGCCGACGTGGCCGAGCTGGACGAGCGCATCGGCGGCCTCGAGAAGAGGCGCTTCCTGGCCCACAGCACGCGCTCGGCGGCGCCGCGGGTGTTCACGACGCGCTGGGCGATGTCGTACCTGCGCGGGCCGCTGACCCGCGACGAAATCAGGTCGCTCCGGGAGGCGGGACGCGGCGGACCGCCGGAGGAACTGGCGGCCGCGGCAGCCTCGAGCGCGGCCGCTGGGGGAGAGGATCCGGGTGCGGCGAGCGCCGGCCGCGGACCCGGCTCGACCGCGGCGGACGAATCCGAGGTGCCCCCGGTGGTGGTGCCCACGGTGCCGGTCCGCTTCCTCGAGCCGGCCGCCGCCTGGGCCGGCCGGGTGGACGCCGCGGCCGGGGCCACGCGGCTGGAGCCGGCGCTCGCCGCGCGCGTGCACCTGCGCTTCGACGAGCGGCGCGCCGGGGTGGACCACCGCGAGGAGTGGGAGGCGATCTTCTTTCCCATCGGCGAGCGCGTGCGCGCGGAGGACGCGCTGTCCGTCGACTACGACGAGGTCGACTTTCGCGCCGAGCCGCCCGAGGGAGCCACCTACGCCCTCAGCGACGCCCCCCTCGACGACCCGGCCTTCTTCCGGCGCGTCCGCCAGGAGCTGAAGGACCACCTTTACCGCACGCGCTCGGTGAAGGTGTTCCGCGCCGAGCAACTCGGCCTGTGGTCGCGCGTGGGCGAGTCGCGCGAGGACTTCGACGCGCGCGCCGACGACGCCGCGCAGACGCTCGCCGACGACGCGGCGGCCAAGCTGCGTGACCGTTACGAGAAGCGCGCCGACGCCGCGCGCAAGCGCCTGGCGCGGTCCGAGCAGCGCGCCCGCGAGCTCGAGGTCGACGTGGAGGAGCGCTCGCGCCAGGAGTGGATCTCGGGCGCGGGCGAGCTCCTGGGCATGTTCCTCGGCGGCCGCCGGCGCACGCGCGGCCTCACCGGCGTGGCGTCGCGGCGCTCCATGACGCGCCGGACCCGGGAGCGGCTACGCTCGGCGCAGGAGCGCCTGGACGCGCACGAGGAGGACCTGGACGAGCTCGAGGAAGAGCTGGCGCAGGAGCTGATCGCGATCGACGCCGCGTGGGCCGCCAAGGCCGCGGACGTCTCCGAGGTATCGGTCGACCTGGAGAAGACGGACATTTCGGTCGATGAGATAGCGCTCGTGTGGGTGCCGGTGCTCGGGTGAGCGGCGCCACCTCGCTGCACACGGCGGAGACCCCGGTCCCGGTGGTGGACCTGGACCGCCTGGAGGACAACCTCGACGGGGCGGCGGCCTACGCGCAGGCGCACGGCCTAGCGCTGCGCCCGCACGCCAAGACGCATAAGTCTCCTCGCGTCCTGGCGGCGCAACTGGCGCGCGGCGCGGCCGGCGCGACCACCGCGACCGCGCGCGAGGCCGAAGTCATGTCCGCCGTGTGCGACGACCTGCTCGTGGCGTACCCCGCGCTGGGCGCGGCGCGCGCGGGCCGCATGGCGGACCTGGCGGGAAGCGTGCGGCTGTCGGTGGCGCTCGACTCGGAACGGGCGCTCACGGACCTGGCGGACGCGTGCGCCGCGGCGGGCGCCGAGGCGCGCGTTCTCGTGGAAGCCGACCTGGGCATGCACAGGTGCGGTGTCGGCGCCACCGCCGCGGCGGTGGCGCTAGCCCGGCTGGCGGCCGAGCGAGACGGCGTCCGCTTCGGCGGGCTGCTGTTCTACCCCGGGCACATCCGGCAAGCGGTCGAAGACCAGACGGAGGACCTGGAGGCGCTCGGCGAGTTCCTGGGCTCCTTCGTGCGCGCGCTGGGCGACGCCGGGCTCGATCCGGAGGTCGTGAGCGGAGGCTCGACGCCCACTCTGCGGGCCTCCCACCTGGTCCCGCACCAGACCGAGATCCGCCCCGGCACGTACGTCTACAACGACCGCACCACGGCCGCGATCGGGGCGTGCGCATGGGAGGACTGCGCCTACACCGTCCTGGCGACCGTCGTCAGCGCAGCGGTGCCCGGCCAGGCGGTGGTCGACGCGGGCTCGAAGTCGCTGGGGCGGGAGCCGCTGCGGGGAGGGGCCGCCGCCGGCCTGGGGGCGCTGCTGGACCGCCCCGGGGTCGTGGTCGCGCGCGCGTCCGAAGAGCACGGGGTCCTGGACCTGTCCGCCACCGACTGGCGCCCGCGGGTGGGCGAGCGCGTGCGCATCGTCCCCAACCACGTGTGCGTGTCGGTGGCCCTGCACGAGGCGGTGCTCGGCGTCCGCGGAGAGGAGCAGGTGGACGCCTGGAGCGTGGAGGCACGCGGGCGGGCGCCGGGCGCCGCGTCCGAGGAGCTGTCGGCGTTGGTGTGAGCGGCCCCGCTCAGTCGCCCGGGACGCCCACGTCGACCGCGCGGTAGCAGTACCACGCCACCGCCGTCCGCCACGGCCGGAATCCGTGGCCCAGCAGGTCCAGCTCCTTGGCCGAGCGCGGCTCGTCCTCGCCGTGCAGCCTGGCCCACCCCTGCCTCACGCCCAGGTCGCCCGTCGGCCAGACGTCGGGCCGGCGCAGCTGGAACATCAGAAACATCTGTGCCGTCCACACGCCCACGCCTCGGACCTGCGTCAGGCGCGCGATCACCTCATCGTCCGGGGCCCCGTCGATGTCTTCGAGCCCGAGCGCGCCGTCCAGCGACTTCGCCGCGAGGTCCCGGATCGCGGCGAGCTTGTTGGCGGAGAGCCCCGCTCCGCGCAGCGCGTCGTCCGTCGCCGCGACGACGGCCCGGGCGGTCGCGGTACCGCCCAGAACCCCCAGCACCCGGCCATGGATCGTAGTCGCCGCCTTGCCGGCGAGTTGCTGGAAGGTGATGGACCGGAGCAGCATCGCGAAGTGATCCATGCCCCGTTCGGGCAGCTCCGGGGGCCCCGCGAATCGCACCATCGGCCCCAGGACCGGGTGGCCCGACAACGCGGCCGCGGCCACCGCCGGGTCCCAGACCGTGCCGGACCCCCGTCGCCCACCGTTCACCGCGTCGTCCTCGCGCCCGGGCTGGCGCACACGTCACACGGACAGAGGGTGCGCAGCAGCTCGTACGGGTAGATGCCCGTGCGGTGCCCGTCGCTCCAGTGGAAGCGCAGCGCGTAGTTGCCCACGTAGGAAATCTCCAGCGGATAGATGTCGGCCGGGATCCGACCCGGATCCAGCAGCGCCCGCCCGGTCATCTCCTCCACGCAGCCGGCGCACCGGCACTCCAGGCGAAGCAGTCTCGGCGTGTACTCGGAGGCGTGGCCGTCCTTCCAGACGATGCGCAGACGGGCGGCGTCCTCGGTCGGCTCGACGCGCCCTGGCGTGGTGGCTGAGTCGGTCATCGCCGGGAGGCTAGCGCGACCGCGCGTCAGACGCCACGGCGAGGCTCGCGCGCCGCGCCGCGTCCGACTCCTAGGGGGACGGCTTCAGCGGTATTACCCAGGTGCCCGGTGCCTCGGTGGCGGGGCTCGGATCGAGCGTCCCCGAGCGCGCCTCGATCAGGGTCAGGCCGTCGCGTTGGATGCGCACGAGCGCCGCGCCGCGCGGGATCTCGACCCGGTAGGAGGTGGGTGCGTCCGCCGTGACGTCGAGCCTGTCTCTGCCCGAGCGGAACGCGGCCGGGCCGCTGGACATGACCGAGAGCGCGTCGCCCGCGCCGAATTCGACCCGAACGGTGTCGCCCGCGCGGGCGCCTTCGAAAGAGATCGTGAACGACTCGCCCACGCTCACGGCCACTCCGGATGCTCCGTCCGGGGCACTTTCCTCCACCCCGACCCCGTCGTCCCCCTTCAGCAAGCGGTCGAGCAACCCGCGCAGCGGCGAGCCGGGCAGCGCGTAGAGCGCGCCCGATGCCGCCACCGCCAGGACCGCGCCGGCGGCGACCCGCCAGGCCACGCGGCGGCGCCCGGGGCTGGGCCCCGCCGGGCCAGCGGGGGCTGGCCGGTGCGCCGAGGCCATACTGATCAAGTCGTCGGCGCTCACAGGCGCGGCGGCTGTGTCCAGCGCCTCGAGCGCGGCGAAGGCCGTCCTCTCCTCCGCCTCGGCGTACGCGATCCTGCGAGCACAGGCGGTGCAACTCGCCGTGTGCTCGCGCGCCTGCCGCTCCTCCTCGGGCGCCAGCTCGCCGTGCAGCAACGCCTGAACCTTTCCGTCCTCAAGGTGCATTGTGCAGCTCCTCATAGGCGGTCCTGAACGCACGCTTGGCGCGCGCCAGCAGCGTGCCGATGCTCGCCTCGTTGAGCGCGAGAGCGGTCGCGATTTCGCCGTACCGGTATCCCTCCGCGCGCAGCAGCAGGATCTGCCGATCCCTCTCGCCCAGGACGTCCAGCGCCTTCCTGACCGCGGCGGCCTCGCGCGCGCCGGTCACCTTGGCGTCGGGCGACTCGGGCGGGTCGCCGAGCGCACGGGCCGAGCGCTCCGTGCTCAGCAGGCGCAGACGACGAGAGCGCGTGCCGCGCGCGTTGCGAAACAGGTTGGAGGCCACGGTGATCAGCCAGGCGACGGGATCGTCCGGAGGCGCGCCTCGCCGGTACAGGCGGATGAACGCCTCCTGCACTACGTCCGCCGCGAGCTCGGCGTCCCCTGCCTGACGCTGGAAGTAGCGGAACAGGCGCTGATAGTGCTCGTCGAAGAGCGCGCGGAAGTCAGCATCGTCCTCCCTCACGTCAGCCTCGGATACCAGCCGCGATTCCAGACGCCGACTCCGGATTCAGGGACGCTTTGTGGGCACCCCGATGGGCGCCTCACGATGGGGGAGCACGCGAGCGGGCACATCTGTGTCAGCGGAGGGGCGGGGGCTGCCCGACCCGGCGACGCCGAGTCCGTCAGAAGCTCCAGTCGACGCCCACCGTGAGCGGCGCCCGCGGACGCAAGCGCACGGCCGAACGCTCGCCCGTGGCGGAATCCCGGAGGACCAACAGCACGTTCTCGCGCGCGAACAGGTTGGTCGCCGAAGCGAACGCCCCGATCGTGCCCCGGCGACCGCCCAGGCGCAGGTCCCAGTGCTTGCGCAGCCCGAAGTCGACGCGCGCGTACGCCGGCAGTCGGGTCCCACCGAGGGGGCCGGCGCGCCGGGTGGGACTACCCGCGAACTCGCAGCCGAACTCCAGGAGGTTGCACGACTCGAACTCGAACGCGCCGGCCAGGTCGGTGCCCCTGCGCCCAGCGACGATCTGGCTCGCCACCCGCACGGTGAAGGTGGTCGTGATGTGGGCGGTGGTACCGAGGTCGACGCGGTGGGTCGCCGAGTGGTCGGGGACGAAGGCCTCGCCGAGCGCCCGGTGCCGCACGCGCTCCAGCCCGTAGGATGCGGTGGCCGACAGCCGCGCGCTCGCCCACGCCAGCTCGGCGCTCCCTCCGCGCGCGCTGGCGGTGCCGGTGGCGAACGCGTCCAGCGCGAACGGGGCGCCCGTGGCGGGGGCCGCCAGCAAGAGCCCCCTCGCGCCCCGGGCCCACGCCTCCACGCGGGCGGTCAGGGCGTCGCCCAGGCGCGCGCGCCCCACGGCCGATACCTGGTGGCCGCGCGCCACCGGCAGGCGGTCGTCGCCCGCGCCGGCGAATAGCTGCGCGGGGAAGATCAGGCCGGCGACCGACTGCCCGTTGCGCAGAGACTGCGCGAACTGATAGTTGCGGGCGTAAGCAATCTGCAGATCGAGAGTACGGCCCGGAGACCAGCGCAGCCGTAGCTGAGGCGCGAGATATGGATCGTCGCCCGCGAAGATCGCCCTGACCCCCGCGTCCAGCTCGACCCGGTCGGCGAGCGGCCTGGTGTGCAGCGCAAAGGCGGTCGCGGTCGGGGTGCGATCCGAGAAGGACAGCGGCTCGCCCGGACCCGCGGGATCGGCGCGCCGCACGCTGTAGCTGGTGCTGCTGCGATTCAACCTGAGCCCGGTGAGCCAGGATCCGCGGCCGTCTCCCCACGCAAGCGCGGCGCGGAAGCCCACGTCGTCGCGCCGGCTCGCCAGCGAGTCGACCGCCAGCGCCCCGGCGTCGGCGTCCGTCCCCGCCAGCGCCGCCCACGTGGCGCGCGCGCTGCCGCCGGCGTCCCACGCCGCCAGTTCCAGCCGCCCACCGCCGACCGTGCGCGTCCAGCTCAGGCCCAGCGTGCTGGCGGTCCAGCCGAAGGCGTTGCGGGGTGCGTCGTCGGGGGTCTCCGGCGCGCCGGCGTCGCCGTCGGCGAACGCGGACGCGTGCAGCGCGTTGCGGTTGCGGTACGCCAGCGCGCGCAGGCTCCCGCCCGCCAGCGGAGCGTGCAGCACGGCGAGCCGATCGCCCGCTTCACCGCGCAGGATCGCCGGTTCGCTGCGACCCTGCGCCAGGCCGGGGAACGGCTCCCGCGCGCTCACCAGGAAGCCCACCTCGCCCAGGAGCGGACCGTCGACGGACACGCGGGCCTGGGTGACGCTGAACGCTCCCCGGGTCCTCAGGCGATCGCCCGGGGTCAGCGTGCGCGCGTCGATCTGGCCCGCCAGCGCGTGACCGCCGCCCGGGCGCGGAAACGCCGAGGACAGCTCGACCGACTCCAGCGCGTCGGGGTCCCACGCGGCGAACGACCCGCCGCTGTGATAGGGACTGAAGACGGGCAACCCATCCAGCGAATAAGTGACCTGGTCGGCCGCGCCGCCGCGCACGTGCAATCCACCCGCGGTCTCCGGCCGGGCGGCCACGGCCCCCCCCACGAGGGACAGCAGCGCGTCCGGCTCCGCGACCATGGGGTCCTCGCGCAACCAGGTGCCGCTGGCGCGCCGATCCGCCGTGAGCGCGGCGGCGGACGCCGAGATGGGCGGCTCTCGACGGGGCACGCGAACCCTTACCTCCTCGAGCGGAATCGGATTCCGGTCGAGCGCAATATGTAGCTCGACGAACCCGCCGGATGGCACGAAGACGTGCAGGCCACGGGGGACGTAACCGATGTGGGAAACGTCCACGTGTTGCGGCCCCGCGGCGACATCGGGGACCGAGTACCGACCGCGTGCGTCCGTCAGGACCACCACTTGCAAGTCGGACAGCGCGACGATCGCCGAACCCACCGGCTCGCCGGTATCGGCGTCCAGCACGGTGCCGTGCAGCGTGGCGCCGGCGGCCTGGGCGGCCAGCAGCACGGACAGCGCTGCGGGTGCGATCGGTATCATGGGCGACCCTCCTTCCCCGCCCTGACGCTAACCGGACAGCGCCCCGGGAGACAATCTCGGCGTGACGTCACAATCCCCGGCGCACGGGTGCTCCCCTGCCGGAGATCGGGCACTTTCGACCTCGCTCAGGAGAGGCCGCATGGGCAGTGGTGTGTCGGGCATGGGCAGGATCGCCTTGACGTTCATGGCGGCGGCGGCGTGGAGTGCCGCCAGCGTTTCCGCCCAGGCGACGACGGACGGCCGGCCGACAGCGGTTCGGCTCGCGTCGCCGCTGAGCACGGCGCCGCCGACCCCGGCGCCGGTAGGCCCGGGATTTCGCGGCCCGGCCGCGGCCATGGTCGCTCCCGGGTCGGGCGCCGCCACCTCCGACCAATTCCTTCCGCTGGCGCTGTTCGCGTCCCTGACGCTCATCGAGTGGGACGAAGAGGTTCGGGCGTGGTCACAGTCCGGCTTCGCCGCCGATCGCCTTCAGCCGGTCGCCCACGCGTTCAAGCACATGGGCGACCGCTCCACGGTGCTGGTGGGCTTGAGCGCCTACCTGCTTGGAGAGGCGCTCGGCAAGGACGGCTTGGCCGACGTCGGGCAGCACGCGTCGGCGGGGCTGGTCGCCACCGGGATGGCCGTCTCCGCGATCAAGATCGGCACCGGCCGGCTGAGGCCGTTCGCGGACGGCGGCGCCGAGGACTTCGATTTCGGGCGCGGCTTCGCGAGGGAGAACCGGTCGCTGTCCTTCCCGTCCGGTCACACCGCGACGGCCTTCGCCGTCGCGGCGACGCTGACCGAAGAGGCCAAGCACCACTGGCCCGGCCAGCAGAAGTGGATCGGGCCGCTGCTCTACGCCGCTGCAACCTTCGTGGGTGCGTCACGCATGCTGGACGACAAGCACTGGTCGAGCGACGTGCTCATGGGCGCCGCCGTCGGCACGTTCGCCGGGCGTCGCACCGTCGGCGCTTTCCACGGCGAGCCCTGAGCGCGCCCGGCGAACGCGGCCGTGGCGTGGGCGGTCCCCGCCGCTACGCTTCGCCGATCATCTGCCGCAGCACGTAGTGCAGGATGCCGCCGTGGCGGTAGTACTCCACCTCCTGCGGCGTGTCCAGCCGCACCCGCACCCTGAACTCCGTCGTCGAGCCGTCCTCCGCTCTCGCCCGCACCGTCACGGCACGATCCGCGCGCGGCGCCTCGAGCGCGTCGGCGATGCCCGTCACCGAATACACCTCGCGCCCGTCGAGCCCCAGCGCGGCGGCGTCCTGCGCGCCCTCGAACTGCAGCGGCAGGACGCCCATGCCGATGAGGTTGGAGCGGTGGATGCGCTCGTACGTCGTGGCAATCGCCGCGCGCACTCCCAGCAGCATCGGCCCCTTGGCCGCCCAGTCACGGGAGGAACCCGTGCCGTACTCCTTGCCGGCGATCACGATCAGCGGCACGCCCGCCTCTCCGTACCGCATGGCGGCGTCGTAGATGGGCATGACCTCGCCGTCCGGCAGGTGAGCCGTCCAGCCACCCTCGGTGTCGGGGGCCAGGCGGTTGCGGAAACGCACGTTGGCGAAGGTCCCGCGCATCATCACCTCGTGGTTGCCGCGGCGCGACCCGTAGGAGTTGAAATCCTTGTGCCCCACTCCGTGCTCCATGAGGTAGCGCCCGGCGGGCGAGTCCTTCGCGATGGCGCCGGCCGGCGAGATGTGGTCGGTGGTGATGCTGTCGCCCATCAGCGCCAGCACCCGCGCGCCGTCGATGTCCGACACCCCGGGAGCCTCCAGGCCCATGGCCGCGAAGTAGGGAGGCTCCTTCACGTAGGACGAGTCGTCCCGCCATTCGTAGAGCGCCCCCTCGATCACCGGTAGCGCCCGCCAACGGTCGTCGCCCGCGAACACTTCGGCGTACTCGCGCTCGAAGAACTCGCGCTTGACCGAGCTCCGCATGGCCTCGTGGATCTCGCTCTGCGTCGGCCAGATGTCCTTCAGAAAGACGGAGCGGCCGTCAGCGTCGACGCCCAAAGGCTCGTTGTAGAGGTCGATGTCCATGCGGCCCGCCAGCGCGTAGGCGACCACGAGCGGCGGCGACGCCAGGTAGTTGGCGCGCACGTGCGGGTTGATCCTGCCCTCGAAGTTGCGATTGCCGGACAGGACCGAGCACGCGACCAGGTCGCCCTCATGGATCGCCGCCGCGATGTCCGCCGGGAGCGGCCCGCTGTTACCGATGCAGGTGGTGCAGCCGTAGCCGACCAGGTTGAAGCCGAGATCCTCCAGGTACGGCATCACGCCGGCCTCGCCCAGGTAGTCCATGACGACCTTCGACCCCGGGGCGAGGCTTGTCTTGACCCAGGGCTGGCTCTTCAGACCACGCGCGACCGCGTTCCTGGCCAGGAGCCCGGCCCCCAGCATGACGGACGGGTTGGAGGTGTTGGTGCAGCTCGTGATGGCGGCGATCACGACTGCGCCGTCGCGCAGCTCGAAGGTGCCGCCCTCGCGCTCGACCGAGACCCCGCGGAAGCCGGGCGCCGGCTCCGCGGGCGCGATGACGCCCGCCGTCGAGATGGCGTCGGCGCCGTTGGCGCCCGCGCCGTGCTCGATCTCCCACCGGGTGCCGGCGGGCGTCCCGGCGCCCGGCACATCGGCCCGCATCTGGCGCAGCGCCCCCGCGAAGGCGCGTCTGGAGTCGGTCAGCGCGATGCGATCCTGGGGGCGCTTGGGCCCGGCGATGCTCGGCTCGACCGTGCCCATGTCCAGCTCCAGCTCGGAGGAGTACACGGCGTCCGGGCTGTCCGGCGTGTGAAACAGGCCCTGCTCCTTCATGTAGGCCTCGACGAGACCGATCCGCTCCGCCGGGCGCGCGGTGAACTCCAGATACCGAAGCGTCTCCGCGTCGACCGGAAAGATTGCGCAGGTGGCCCCGTACTCGGGGGACATGTTGCCGATCGTGGCGCGGTCGGCGAGCGGCAGGTGCTCCAGGCCGGAGCCGAAGAACTCGACGAACTTGCCCACCACACCGTGCTCGCGGAGCATCTCGGTGACGCGCAGCACCAGGTCCGTGGCGGTGGCGCCCTCGGGCAGCTCACCCTTCAGCCGGAATCCCACCACCTGCGGAATCAGCATCGAGATGGCCTGGCCGAGCATGGCGGCCTCGGCCTCGATCCCGCCCACTCCCCAGCCCAGCACGCCCAGCCCGTTCACCATGGTCGTGTGCGAATCCGTGCCGACCAGCGTGTCGGGGTAGGCGACTCCATCTTCGCCGAACACGACGCGCGCCAGGTACTCGATGTTCACCTGGTGGACGATCCCCGTCTCGGGCGGGACGACGCGGAAGTTGCGGAACGAGTTCTGGCCCCAGCGCAGGAACGCGTAGCGCTCGAAGTTGCGCTCGTACTCCTTCTGCGAGTTCACCTCGAAGGCCATGCGCGTCCCGAATTCATCGACCTGGACCGAGTGGTCGATGACGAGTTCCGCCGGCTCCAGCGGGTTGATTCGACCTGGGTCTCCGCCGAAGCGAGCCGTAGCGTCGCGCATGGCGGCCAGGTCCACGATCGCCGGCACCCCCGTGAAGTCCTGCAGGATCACGCGCGCCGGCGTGAACGCGATCTCGCGCGACGGCTCCGCCGCCGGGTCCCACCGGCACAGCGCCTCGATGTCGCCGCCGTCCACGGCCACCGAGCCCTGGTGGCGAAGCAGGTTCTCCAGCAGGATCCGCAGCGAGTACGGCAGGCGTTCCACGGTCAGGCCGTGCTCGGCGAGCCGCGGAAGGCTGTGTATTTCGTACTCCCGGTCGCCGGCGCGGAGCGTGGAACGGGTATCGAAAGCGATCATCTTGGCTCTATGGTCACGGGAATGCGTTTCGATCGAGCGCTGCGTGCCCGTAAGATGACCCAACGCGCAGCCCCTGCAACCCGGCTCCCAGGTCCATGAACCCACCGCTGACGGCCACCCGGACGCACGGATTCACGGAGTCCGTGATCCGCGAGATGACGCGAGTCGCGCGCGAGCACGACGCCATCAACCTGGCCCAAGGCTTCCCCGACTTCCCGGCGCCGGACGTTGTCAAGGACGCCGCCTGCAGCGCCATACGGGGCGATATCAACCAGTACGCCATCACGTGGGGCGCCCCCCGCCTGAGAACCGCGCTCGCGCGCCGCTACCACGACTGGTACGGCATGGAGGTGGACCCGCAGCGCGAGGTGACCGTGACCTGCGGGGCCACCGAGGCTATGGCGTCGGTGCTCCTGGCCGCGGTGAATCCGGGCGAGGAGGTGATCGTCCTGGAGCCGTTCTACGAAAACTACGGACCGGACGCGATCCTGTGCGGCGCCACCCCGGTGTGGGTGCCGATGGAGATGCAGCGCACCGACCCCGGCGACGACGCCAGTCGCGGCGGTCTTCGCTTCTCGCTCGACCTGGATCGCCTGGCGTCGGCGTTCTCGGCGCGCACGCGCGCCATCGTGCTGAACACGCCCAACAACCCCACCGGCGCGCTGCTTTCGCGCCCCGAGCTGGAGGCGATCGCGGATCTGTGCCGGCGCCACGACGCGATCGCCGTCACCGACGAGATCTACGAGCACATCGTCTACGAGGGCGCTCACGTGCCCATGGCCACGCTTCCCGGCATGCGCGAGCGCACGGTGACGGTGAGCGGGGCGTCCAAGACCTTCAGCGTCACCGGCTGGCGGGTGGGCACCGTCGTCTCTCCTCCGGCGCTGACCGACGCCATCCGCAAGGTGCACGACTTCCTCACCGTCGGCGCCCCCGCGCCGCTGCAGGAGGCGGTCGCGACAGGCCTGGAGACTCTGGGGGCCGACTACTACGAGGGCCTCGCGGCCGACTACAGGGCGCGCCGAGACGCGCTCCTGGGTGGCCTGGCGCGGGCCGGGCTGCGGTGCACGGTGCCGGACGGCGCCTACTACGTCCTGGCGGACTTTTCCTCGGCGTGCGAGCTGGACGACGTGGAGTTCTCCAGGCGCCTCGCGGCGGGCGACCTGGGCCGCCCGGCGGGCCCCGACGCGCCCGGCGGCGTGGCCCCCGTCCCGGGCTCCAGCTTCTTCCACGACCCGCACGCGGGCAACTCCCTGGTGCGATTCGCGTTCTGCAAGCGCGTGGAGACGCTGGAGCGCGCAGCGGAGCGTCTCGCCGATATCCTGCTCGAGCACCGAAATCGTTGACCTGACGGGCTTTGTCCTCCACTTTGTAGCCTCCTCTCCCTCGATCGTCCGTACCGCGTGAATTGGCTCGTGGCCGGGCGCGTTTTCGCGTTTTCTTTGGGGAGGGGCACGCATGTTGGGGAGGTCCGCACTGGCGACGGCCGTGGCCGTCGCTACTTTGGCGTTCCACGCGCCCGCGAGCTCGGCGCAGGACTCCGAAATCATCCGTCAGATCGAAGTGCTCGCCCGGGACAACGCCCCCCTCTACCTGAGCCCGATCACCGAGGGCGTGTCGGCGGCCCTCAACCGCGGCACGTTCTACTCGGCCAAGCCGCACGGCGCGTTCGGATTCGAGATCGGCCTGGCCGCCATGGGGGCCTTCGTTCCGGACTTCGCCGAGACCTTCGTGCCGGTGCTTCCGGGGGAAGTCACGTTCGACGGCCAGACGTTCCTGAACCCCTACGGCACCGCCGCGGGGGCGACCCCGACGGTCGCGGGGGATGGGGACGGCGTGGTCATCCAGCCGGGTCCCGAACTCACCGCCGCCGCTCTGGCCGCCGGCCAGGACCCGGCGGAGCTGGCGCTGCCCTTCCCGCAGGGCCTCGACATCCCGGTCGTTCCGTTCGCCGTGATCCAGGCGGCCATCGGCCTGCCCGGTGGTACGGAGGTTTCCGTGCGGGGCTTTCCGACCATCGAGGTGCACGACGACGTGGGCGAGATCCGCGCGCTCGGCTTCAGCGCAACGCACTCGATCAGCCAGTACCTGCCGATGACGGCGCTCAGCTTGGCAGCGCATGTGGCCTGGCAGAGCGCCGACGTCGGCGACTACCTGGACGCCGAGGCGTTCGCCTACGGCCTGCTCGCCAGCCTGGACGCGGGACCCGTCTCGATCTTCGGCTCCGGCCTCCGCGAGGACCCCGAGGTGACGCTCGCGTACACGGTCTCCAACCCAACCGGCAACCCGGCGCTGCCGCGCGACGGCCTCCGGGTAGCGGTCGCGCCGGATCTGGACCAGACCACGCGCTTCACGGCCGGCGCGACGCTCCATCTCCTGGCCTTCAAGCTGTCGGCCGCCTGGACGTTCGGCGACTACGAGACGCTGGCGGTGAAGGCGCTCGTGGCCATCCGCTGACACGCTCCGGGCATACTTTGAGCTATAAAGTGCTTGACGACAATCCGCCGCGGAGCTAGCGTACGCCCATGTCCACGGTGCATCCACTGAGGCGGCGCGACCGCCCGGACCCGGATTCTGTCGCGCTGCACGACCGCGCGATCGACAACATCCGCTACATCCGCGAGACCATCGAGCGGGCGGGTGCGTTCACGGCGGTGCCCGGCTGGGGGTTCGTCGGGATGGGGCTGGTGGCGGTCCTGGCGGGCGTCGTCGCGAACGGACGGACCGGCGGACCGTGGCTGCTCACGTGGGCCGGCGCCGGCCTCGTGGCGGCGGTGATAGGCGTGGCCAGCATCGTGCGCAAGGCGCGCCGCGCGGGGCTTCCCATCCTGCGCGGCCCGGGCCGCAAGCTGGCGCTGAGCTTCGCGCCGCCGGTGCTGGTAGCGGCGCTGCTGTCGGCGGTCCTGTTCGGTCGCGGGCAGATCGATCTGCTGCCGGGGTTGTGGCTCGCGCTGTACGGCACAGGGGTGATTGCGGGAGGGACGTTCTCGGTCCGCATCGTGCCGGTGATGGGCATGTTCTTCGTCCTGCTGGGGGCCACGGCGCTCGCGCTGCCGCCCACCCTCGGCGACGCGCTGATGGTGCTGGGCTTCGGCGGGCTCCACCTCGCGTTCGGCTTGATCATCGCGCGGCGCTACGGTGGCTAGGAACACGGCGACGGAGCGGCGCGGCGGAGCCGCCGCGGGGAAGCGGACGCTGGAAGGCGTCGCCGGCGATGGCGGACCCGTCGATCCGGGGGCGATCGACCAGTTGATTCACGCCCGCGTGCGACTGGGCATAGTGAGCGCGCTGGCGGTCAACGCCACGCTCACCTTCAACGAGTTGAAGGAGCTCCTGGGCACGACCGACGGCAACCTGAGCGTGCACGCCAGGCGGCTGGAGGAGGCCGGGTACGTAGCATGCAAGAAGTCCTTCGACGGGAGACTGCCGAGGACGGAGTACCGGCTGGCCACTCGAGGCCGGCACGCGCTGAAGCGCTATCTCGATCACATGGAAGCGTTGATTCACGCGGTGAGGCGCTAGCGCCCGTTGTCGTCGCGCAAATCACTCAGGATCAGCCCGACAGGCTTAGATGAAGCAACATTCGAATAACAGGGCTACGCCCGCTGGCGGGCTCCACGTCGCGGTGATCATGGACGGCAACGGCCGGTGGGCCGCGTCCCGTGGGCTGCCGCGTGTGGCGGGCCACAAGGAGGGGGCGGAGGCGGTGAGGCGCGTGGTCAGGGCCGCGCCCAGTCACGGCGTTCGCACGCTCACGCTGTACGCGTTCTCGGCCGCCAACTGGAAGCGCCCCAAGACGGAGGTCGCCGCGCTGTTCAGGTTGTTCCACACCTACCTCCGCCGCGAAGCGGAGGAGCTGCGGGAGAACGGGGTGCGCCTGCGCGTCATCGGCCGTCGGGATCGCCTGCCGGCGGCGCTCCGCAGGGCGATCGAGAAAGCCGAGGCGGCCACCGCGGGCGGCGCGCGGCTGGACCTCCGCGTTGCGATCGACTACTCGGCGCGGCAGGCCATAGTCGCGGCGGCGCAGCGCATGATGGAGATGCGCGGCGGCGCCGACGGCGAGCACGAGTTCGCGCGCCTGCTGGGTGACGTGACCCACTGGGACCGACCGACGCCGGACGTGGACCTGCTCATCCGTACCAGCGGCGAGCGGCGGCTCAGCGACTTCCTGCTCTGGGAAGCGGCCTACGCCGAGCTGTACTTCAGCGAGCGCATGTGGCCCGACTTCGGCGAGGAAGACCTGGACGAGGCGCTGTCCGCGTTCGCGGACCGCGACCGTCGATTCGGAGGGTTGTCCGCCGCCGCCAGCTGACTCTTCCGGGCCGGCGCAAGACGGCTATAGCGCCAGACGAATGAGCCTGAGGCGAGGGGGCCGGTAGGGCATGCGGCCCGGAATCGCCTCCGCTTCCCTCACCTCGAAGCCCGGCAGCGTGATGGGCGAGGCGCCCGGCGGCAGCGCGCCGCCTACGAGCTCCTTGCCGAGAATCACCGGCTCGCCCAGGAGCGGCGGGCGAGGATCCCCGACGTCGTCCTCCGTCAGCCAGTCGCCCGCTTCCGTGGTCGTCCGTTGCGCCGGATCCAGGTCGAGCTCGATGGGGGCCTCGACCGAGGGCACGGGACCGACAACCACGTCGGACTCCGGTTCCTCGGGCTCGAGCGGAGCCCCCAGCAGTCGCGGACGAACCTCCGCGAGGGGCGACTCCGGCTCGGTCGAGGGCGCGCTCGACTCGACAAGGCCGCCCTCGTCGGTGGGTGCACCCAGCAGCCGCTCGGAGGGCGCGCGCGCCTCCAGCAGCAGCGCCGCCCGCACCTCGGCCGCGTGCCTCCCCGTCAGCTCGGGAACGGGCACGGCGCGCGCGGGAAGCGGGCCGGCGGGGGCGGTGATCGGGGAGCCACCCTCGTCTTCAATGAAATCATCGGCGGGCGTACCGAGCAGGCCAGCCGCCTTGCGGGCCGGGCGCAACGCGCGCGCGAAGCCGTCCGGAGATCCCGCATCGACGATCGTGTAGCTCCCGTCGGCCTCGGTCACCACGCCCGGCACGCGCCGGTGCCGCTCGAAGAACTCGTACCCTCCCTTGAGCTGGGCCCAGAACGGAGCCAGATCCGAGCGGGTGGCCCCAAAGGGCGCGAGCCAGGCCATGCCGATCGAGTCCATGCGGGTCGGGAATATGTGGATGGGGATCTTGCGTAGCCCCGAGCCGCGCGCCTCGACCGACAACCAGTAGAGCTCTCGCATGTGGTCGTCGGTCACGGGCACGCACCCCACCGTCGAGCACCCGCCGTGCAGGTAGATATCTCCGCCCAGCGAGGGCCTGCGACCGAGGATGCGATCCGACGCGTTGGGATAGTTCACCCGCAGAGACAGGTGGAAATCGCTCTGCGGATTGAACGACTCGATCGCGTAGAAGCCCTCGGGGATCTGGCGGTCGCCCTCCTGGCGTTTGGGCCCAAGAGCTCCCGACACCTGACAGATCGGGTATCGGCGAAGGCGGACGTAGCGGTCGGCTTCGCGCCCGCGAACCCATACCTCCACCTCCCGCTCCGCCTTGAACACCCGCACGTAGATCCCCGCTGGCGGAAGTTCCAGGCCCAGGTCACGGAGCGCCGCCGCCAACCCGGCCCGCTTTGCGCCCATGGCGGCGCGCACGCGCTCGAAGCGCAGTTGCTCGGTTACGAACCCGGAGCCTCCCAACGCCGAGGCGAGTCGCACATCGCCCTCGGGCAGCTCTCCCGGCGCGCGCGTGACGTCCGGGATCTGGGCGGCGGCCCGGTCCGGCCACGCAAGCGCGCACAGGACCGCGGCCGCCAAGGCAAAGCTCGTCGAGGCGGATCGCGTCATTCGATATCGTTCGGTGCGGGGAGCGCTCACAATCTCTGCTACACGCGATGGTCGTACAAGGGTCGCCGGCCGGTCCGATCGCCCCACGGGTTCGCGAAACCGCCGCGCCGGGGCGATCGTATCGGCCACATGCGCAAGCGAACCAAGCGCCGGCTCGAATTCATCGTCGGCTTCACGGGATATTTCCTGGCTATCTGGCTGCTCTGGCCCACGCCGCTCATCTATCCCTTGAAGCTGTTCGTCGTCCTGCTGCACGAAATCGGTCACGGCCTGGCCGCGATCGCCACGGGCGGGGAGATCCGCTCGATCGCCATCACCCCGGATCAGGGTGGGGTCTGTTTCTGCCCCGGGGGCAATGCGCTGCTGACGTTGTCCGCCGGCTACCTCGGCAGTCTCGCCTTCGGCGTGGGCATGATCGAGGCGGCCCGCCGCGGCGAACGCCTCACCAGGTGGGCGCTGATGATCCTGGGCGGCCTGGTGCTCGCCTTCGCCGCGCTGTACGTGCGCACGGCGTTCTCGCTGGCGGTGGCTGTCCTGGCGGGAGGCGCGCTGCTACTCGCCGCGGGTCGCCTGGGGCACGGCGGGCGGACGCTGGTGCTGACGTTCCTCGGCCTGACCAGCGCGCTGTACGCGCTTCTGGATATCCGCAGCGACGTGCTGCGCCGTCCGCACCTGGATTCGGACGCGGCCATGCTCGCCGACCTGACGGGGGTGCCGACCCTGATCTGGGGCCTGATATGGGTGGGCATTGCCGCGGGCGCGTTGTTCTGGACCGTGCGACGGGGTTATCCGAAGCGGTGACCCCGAACGGCGGACATGCGTCTATATTGGGGGAGTGGGGAAACGGGGACAGGGAGATACCATGAAGAAGTTCACGTTCGCCGCCGTCCTGGTGGCCATCATCGGCGTCGCGGTCGCGGCTCCGGCCTACGCGCAGGACGACTCGAAAGACGACGAGAGCCGCAACTGGTGGTCCTGGGCGCTGCCGGCCGTCATGGACGGCGCTGCCGTGCCAACCGCGCAGGGCGAGGTCGTGCTGCCCAGGAGGTCCGGGGAGGCGGAGCCCGCGGCTCGAGCCCAGGGCGGAAAGGCCCGCGGCCGGGCCGCGGCGGGCGAGGCGCCCGGACGCGACAAGCGGCGCGGCAACGGCCCGCCGTTCTGCCGGGACGGTCGAGGCCATCCCGTGCACGGCACCGACTGGTGCCGGGACAAGGGCTGGGACGACGACGGCCGCCTGTGGCAGCGCGCCTCGTGGCCCGACGTCATCCTGGGCCGACGCGAACGGGACAACGACGTGCTGGATCGCCGAACCCTGGGCGACATCCTCGGGGAAATCGTGCTCGGAAAGGTGGACGAACGGTCGCGCTACCTGGGCCTGGACGCCGAGCTCGTGGGTCGGCTCGTGCGCCAGCCAGACGGTAGCTCCGTCCTGCAGATGAGGGCCGGCGACGTACCGGTCGCGGAGTTGAGCGACGTGGACGGAGACGGCCGCGTGGACGGCACGCTACTGCTGGAAGCCCTCTGACCCGCTGCCCAACCGGAGTACCCGGCGCGGGTTAGCCGGTCAGCGTTCCAGCCGGTAGCCCGCTTTCCAGACGGTCAGAATGTGGCGCGGGTTGGAGGGGTCTTCCTCCAGCTTGCGCCGCAGCTCTGCCACGTGCGTGTCCACCGTGCGGCTCACGACGGCTGCGCGATGGCCCCAGACTTCCTTCATCAACTCGAGGCGGGACGCAACCGCCCCGTGTCGCCTCAGCAGCGCCACGAGTAGGTCGAACTCCTTGGGCGTCAACGGCACCGTCGCATCGGCCTTCAGCACGGTGCGCGCGCGGGTGTCCACCTCGACGTCTCCGAAGCGATCCCCGTCCGCCGGATAGGCCATGCCGTTGCCGTTGCGGGTTCGCCGCAGCACGGCGCGCACCCGGGCGAGCAACTCCAAGACGCCGAACGGCTTCGTCACGTAGTCGTCGGCGCCCATGCGGAAACCGAGCACCTTGTCGGCTTCCTCCCCCTTGGCGGTGAGAATGAGCACGGGCACTTGCGACCCCGCCTCGCGCAGCGCGCGCAGGACGCGGTACCCATCCAGCTTCGGGAGCATGAGGTCCAGAATCACCAGCGACGGGTCCAACTCCAGCGCTCGCTGCAAGCCTATCTCGCCGTCCCCCGCGACGGTGACGTCGTAGCCCTCGATTTCGAGGTTGTTCCGGAGTCCATAGGCAAGATCCGGGTTGTCTTCCACCAGCAAGATGTTGCTCATCATGCTTTATCTCCTCATCCAGTCGGCCGGGTCCCTACGAGGGCAAACCGGCCGGCCGCCGGGTCGACTCCGGGACACCCTGCCCCGCCCCGACCTCCTCCGCCTCTTCCTTGGACGCTCCAGCGGCGTCGTCAGGTTGCATGTCCACAGCCCTCGACTTTCGGAAAGCCGCCGGCGCCGCATGGCCTGGCGTCCCGCGCTCGCCGATGATGTCTATCTCCTCCAGCGTTTGCTCGACCCGATACGCTCCGGGCAAAGCCACGACGAAACGGGCACCACCCGATGGGGAATCCTCGACCCACGACTGTCCGCCGTGCAGATCGGCAATCTCTCGCACGACCGAAAGGCCGATGCCGGCTCCAGCTACGCCCGCGTCGGACTCCCTTTCCATGCGCCAGAACGCGTCCCAGATGCGGTCGCGTTCCGCGGTCGGTACGCCGGGCCCTTCGTCATCAACCCATACGTGCGCGAAGTCTCCCTGTTTCACGCAGCCCACCGTAACCGTCTGACCGGAGGCCCCGTACTTGACCGCGTTGTCGAGCAAATTGAGCAGTACCTGGCGCAGCGCCCCGGCGTCCGCGTCGACCACGAGACGGTCGTCCGGCCTCACATCGAGTCGGTTGCCGGCCGCTTCCGCGAGGGGCGCGAACGTCTCGGCGGTGGCGCGGACCAGTGGTCCCAGAGCGATGGGGGACGGCTCAACCCGCAACACCCGACGCTCGGAGCGCGAGAACTGAAGCACGTTCTCCACCAGGTACGTCAGCCGCCGGGATTCCTGATCGATGATTTCGAGCGAGCGGATTTGCTCCTGGTCGGATCGCACGCGCCCCAGCAGCAAGGTTTCGCCGAACATTCGGATCTGCGCGAGAGGGGTCCGCAACTCGTGCGACACGCTCGACACGAACTCCGACCGGAGCCGGGCCAATTCGTACTCCCGCCGGAGCTGGAGAATCGCCGCGGCGATCAGCGCGGAGGTGACCACGAGGAGCAGCAGAAGGAGCGGGAGCCGGGAGCGCGGCAGGCCCCCTATCACCAGCATCTCCGCCGCTTCCGGCCGCATGGATGTCTCGACGACCAGACCCCGATAGGAGCCCTTCAGCGTGTCCACCACGCCCAGCGAGGCATCGATGGTCCGCTCCGAGGCGAACAGCACATCGCCACCGGGGGCGGTCACGCGAACCGCGAGCAGCGAATCGTTCTGCACTCCCCCGGTGAGAGACGACGGCAGCAGAGAGGCGCCTTGAAAGTCGTTGGCAAGAAGCGCTCCCAGCGCCTCCGCGTCGGCGATGAAGCCGAAGGCCGCGTCGGGGTGCTCGGGGCGCCCGCCCTTCAAGGCGTGGACGACCATGGCGGGAGGACCGTCGGTGCGAGGGAAGGAAACGTCGTACTCCCAGCACGGGCATTCCCGGCCGAGCCCGCTAACCGCCAGCGAGTCCGCGATCCAGGTGCGGACGTCGGGCGCAATCGGCGCTCCGACGGCGGTGAGGTCGCCGCTCAGCAGCGAGTAGGAGAATTCCGTGCGGACCGGGAGGTGCCCGTAGCGCGCGTTGTCCAGCGCTTTGCGGAGGTACTGGGTGGCCGGGTAGCTCAGCGTGTCGTCCGCGCCGAGCACGATCCACAACGCCGGCTGCACCAGGTGCTCATCCAGCGTCTTTTCTACGCGGTACCCGAACTCTCCGCCCGCGAACGCCGCGAAATCGCGCAGCGCGCTCTCCGCCGCCGCCCTGTGCGATCGCGCCGAGTCCTGCGCCTGGTAGGCGAGCACCACCGCGAGGACGAACGTCACCAGCAGCAGGCCGGCGACGAAGGCCGACCGCGACCTGTGCGTTCCGTGGCGTCGGAGAAACCTCATCTTGTGGTCCTCGGGTGTTGCCGCACCGCTCCTCCGCGCCCTGCGGCCCCAGCCCTTCTGCGCGGCCCATTACGGTACCCGGACAAGGGGGTCTGAAAGGCCGTCTACGCGTCAGAAAGATGTCAGAGAAGTGTAAGACGCGGGAGCCCGCGCCGGGAGAGGCGCGTACTCAGCCGGCCTGGCCGAAGTCTCCGATGAGCCCTATCTCGGGCACCAATTCGTGCCCCAGCTCACGACTCACGGTGCGCTGGGAGAGCTCCATGAGCTCGCGCACGTCGCTCGCCCGGGCGCCCCCGAGGTTGACGATGATGTTCGCGTGGCGGTCGAAGATCGCGGCGCGCCCGCTCGGGTGCACGTGCCCCTTGAGTCCGCACTGGTCGATCAGGCGGCCGGCGCCGACGCCCTGGATCTTCTGGAAGATCGAGCCCACGCACGGGAACAGGGCGAGGTCCGGATGTCGCTCCGCGCGCCAGACGAGGTTTTCCCTCATCACCCGCCGGAGGTCGCCCTCCGGCAATGGGGCGAGTCGGAAATCGACGCTGAGGACGACGTCTTCCCGGTGGTGTAGCACGCTCGTATCGTACCCGAACTCGAAGTACCCGGCGCCCACCGTGCGCCGCGCTCCCTCCGCCGTGAAGATGTCCGCGCGCTCAACGAACTCCTCCAGGAACACGGTGCGAGACCGCTCGGGCGCGGGCGACAGGAAGTGGAGGTTCTGCCACATGGCCCCGCCGACCGTACTCGGGATGCCGACGAAGTGGTGGAGGCCGGCCATACCCCTGGCGACCGTCGCTTCGATCAGGTCGGGGAACGTCTCCACCCCCGACTCGGCGCGCACGACGGTCTCCTCCACCCAGGAGATGCCCTTGGCTTCGTTGTGGATGACCAGCGCGCGCACTCCCGCATCCGCGACCAGGATGTTGGCTCCGCGGCCGAGCAGGAAGCTCGGGGCGTCCATGTCGCGCGCCAGTTGAGTCACGCGCACGAGTTCCTCGACGGTGCGCGCGCGAAAGAAGAGGTCCGCGGGTCCGCCGATCCCGAAAGTGGTGAACGGCGCCAGCGGGACTCCCCGGCCCACCCTGTCGGGGCCGAACTCGCCCTCCAGCCGCCTGCCGACCGACTCGACGTCGAGACGGTCGCTCAACCGCCCTCGTCCACCCCTTCCGTCACGGCGTCCGCGATCGCCGGGTCGCCGTTCACGAGAACCTCCGCGTGGACCGGCGCCTCGCCGCCGATGCTCCCGGCCACCGGACCCGCTTCGACGGGATCTTCCCCCTCGTCCCAGTCCGAATCCCAGTCCCAATCCTCGCCGCCACCGGCGGTATCGACCCCGGCCGACTCGTAAATCGGGCAATAGCCGGTGGTGCCACGGTATAGCAGGTAGCTGCCGAGGCCGACCTTGAGGAGCCCTACCAGTCCGCTCCGGAACAGTCCGGTCAGCGCGAGCCAGCCGCCACCAGCGAGCGAGACCAGGCGCTCGGCGTCGCCCACGTTCACGACCGTGTCCCAGCCGTCCACTCTTTCGTTCATGCCAATCTCCTTCCGGGCCGCGCTGGGACGGTGATCGCCCCGCGTCGGGCCCACGTCTATTCGCGGGTGACGTCGACTGCCCCGCTCACGATCGTCCCCGGGCCGAAGCTCTGACGCCCGAAGGCGCCCGTTTCGACCGCCACGGTGCCGTCGAGACGATACGCGATGCTTCCGCCTCCCAGGGCGTCGGCGAGCTGGCCGGCCAGTCGCGGCAGGTCCGCCAGGTTCACGCTGAGGTCGATGGGGATCACCGTGTCCTGGGCCGCCGACAGCGGCAACCCCAAGGGCAGATCGACCAAGGCGGCCCTGGAGTTCTCCAGGTACAACTCCCCATCCATCCCGGCCAGGTTGATGCCGAACGAGTTGGGATTGCGCACCCGCGTCCAAAGGCGCAGCGAGGCTCCGCCGAGCGGCATCTGCGCTGAGGGCCGCAGCAGGCGCAGCGCGCTCGCGCGTCCGTCCGCGGCGCTGAAGCTAGGCGGCTGAACGAGATCGGCGAGCCCCAGGCTCGCGCACCCGCTCAGAAAGAACGCCGCAGCTAGCGGAATCATGTTTCGCTTGATCATCCTGCCCTCCCCGAAGCGGCCGTCTTCTCCTGCATGGCGGACGGTGCAACGCGCGTGCCCGCCCGCTCCGTCGACGAGGTCAGCCCGAACAGCACCAGCGCGATCCACAACGCGTCGGCCAGGAGCAGATGCACGATCTGCAACCAGATGGGCGCGAGAAGGAGCACGTTCACGACGCCGGCGGCGAGCTGCGCCAGGACGATCCACGCCACCAGGCGGGAGATCGCGACGGACCCGGCGTCGCCTCCGCGTCGCCCCAGATAGGGGACGGCGACGACCAGAAACGCGCCCACGGTGAACGCCAGCGCGGGGTGCGCCACGCGTAGCCGGAGCAGCAGCGCCGCCCCCGGCGCGAACTCTTCGCGCAGCCCCTCCGCGAGCGACGTCGCCGGGTACAAGGTGTCGCCGAGCGCGGCGATGGCGCCGCTCGCTCCCAGGATGAGCACGCCGAAGAGAGCGGCGCCTAGCAGCCAGCGCGTCGAGCCCGACGGCTTTCGAGGGCGAGCCCCCTTTCCCGCGCCCACCCACCACGCGGTTGCGGTCAGCGCGCCGAGAAGTAGAAACGTGTTGAGCAGGTGGCCCGCCATCCAGTAGGCCCTGGCCGGAGAGGCGTCGTCCGCCACCAGCTCCAGCAGCACCAGCCCGGCGCCGACAGCGGCCTCCGTCAGCATGAAGAACACCGAAGCCGCGGCTGCCAGTCGCGCTGGATGCGGCGACGGCAGAGTCCTGAAGACGAACAGCGCCAGCGCCAGGACGGCCAGTAGCGAGAGACCGCTCGTGACTCGATGCGCGAGCTCGATGACGGTTTCAATCGCCTCGGGCCGTGGCACCACCTCGCCGTTGCACAGCGGCCAGTGCGCGCCACACCCCGCTCCCGATCCGCTGGCGCGTACGAACGCGCCCCAGGCGATCACGGCCAGGGTGAACAGCAGCGTGCCCCAGGCGAACCGGCGCAGCATCACTCGGGCGCCAGCTCGGTCGAGGCGGCGTCCCGAAGACCGATGGGGGCGCCGAGCACGGCGTCGGGGATGCCGAACGCGCTCACCAGCGCGGGAGCGTGCGGCCTGAGCGCCGCGCACAGCGTGTTGATCTCCCGCCGAACCGCGCGCGTCTTGGAGGGCTCCATCAGGCCGCTCTCCAGATACCACGCGCGGCGGCGCTCGATGGCCCGCAGCGCGTGCAGGTCGTACAGCAGCCGCAGCGCACCCGCCTCGGCTGAGCCGCCGGACCCGTCCACCTCCGGACCTCCGAAACCGCCGGCCGCCGTGACCGCGCGAGCGAAATCGCCCAGAACCAGCCGGTCGACGTGCGCCAGGGCCAGAGCGATGAGGTGGTCCTGCGTTTCGTTGACGGCGGTGAAGCTGTCCATGCCGTCGTCGAGGCGCGCCTTCACGCGCGCCGCCGCGGTGACCGTCAGGCGCCTGGCGCGGTGCTCGAGTGCTTCTTCGTGAAAGGCGGGATCGCGGAGGTGCTCCGGGTCGCTCTTGCGGGGGCCGATGGGGTCCAGCTCCGCCAGTCGCTCGCCGGCGCGAGCGGTGAGGAAGCGGACCACCGTCCACATCTTCATGTCCCCGAATTCTTCCCGGTACTCGGTCAGGAGTCCCTTCGCCAGGAGTTGAAGGAGGACGAAATTGGCGCCCTCGAAGGTCGTGAACGCGTCGGCGTCAGCTGCCAACTGGCCGAAGCGGCTGTCGGCTGCGTAACCCGCGCCTCCGCACGCCTCCCTGCAGGCGCGCAGCGTGTCCATCGCGTGCCAGGTCGCCGCCGCTTTCAGGCCCGCCGCCCGCGCCTCGATCTCCCTCGTGTCCGCGCCCGACTCCAGCGCGGCGTAGTCGTCGATGAGCGCGCGCACCGCGAAGTGCAGCGCGTAGGTGTCCGCCAGCCGCGGCAGCAGCGAACGCTGCATCGCCCGGTATTCCAGGAGGGGCTCCTCGCGCTCTCCCTCCCGGCCGAACTGCGTGCGTAGGTCGGTGTGGCGAATGGCGATCGTCAACGCGGTCTTGGCCGCGCTCACCGCCGCCGCGGCGATGCTGACGCGGCCCGCCACGAGCGTGCCCAGCATGGTGAAGAAGCGCCGGTCCGCACCGGGAATCGGGCTGGAGTAGGTCCCGTCCTCGGACACCGACGCGAAACGGTCCAGCAGGTTCTCGCGCGGGACGCGCACGCCGTCGAACCAGATCTGGCCGTTGTCGACGCCGTTCAGGCCTTGCTTCAACCCGCGATCCTCGATCCGGATGCCCGGCAGCGGGGCGCCGTTCTCGCCCCGGATGGGTACCAGCAGCGCGTGCACGCCGTGGCGCTCCCCGCCCGTCTCGAGCTGCGCGAACACGGTCGCCATGCGGGCATCGCGGGCCGCCCCTCCGATCCAGTCCTTGCCGGACGCCGCAGACGGCGAGTGCAGAACGAACACGCCCGCCGCGGCGTCGTAGCGGGCGATCGTCTCGACGTCGCGGACGTTGGAGCCGTGTCCCGTCTCGGTCATGGCGAAGCAGCCGGGCAGGCGGAGCGACCCTATGTCGCTCAGGTAGCGCTCGTGATGCCGGCGCGTACCGAGCTGCAGGACGCTGCCCCCGAACAGGCCGAACTGGACCCCGAACTTCACCGTGACGCTGAGATCTCCATAGGCCAGCGTTTCGAACACGGCCACGAAGCGTCCCGTGTCCGACTCCCCACCGAACTCCGGCGGGAAGCTCAACGCGCCGTATCCGCGGTCGGCCAGCGCGCGGCAGATGTCCAGGACTCGCTCCCGGTACAGGCTCATCGGCGTGCCCGATGGGATCTGGAAGCGAGGGTCGGACAGGAGCGCGAGGAGGTCCTCCCGCGTGTCCCGGTAGGAGCCGTCGAGCAGCAGATTCAGCGTGTCGGCGTCGACGCCGGATTCCGCGCGGCCCCGCGGAGCGCGACTCGGCCGACCGAGAAGGACCGCCACCGCCTCGGCGGGGGCGACCCCGAGCGCTGCCTCGAACGCCTCCAGCGCCGCGCCCGCGGCGGGCTGCCCCCAGGCCGCCGCGGCGGACGCGCTCTCGCCGCGCGCCAGCGCCAGCCCCAACCCGGAAAGAGACCGCAGGCTCGGCGCCGCCGCTTCCCCGGAGCCGTCGCCCAGCCGGCGCGCGCGTGCGCGAATCTCGTCGCGCAGCGCCAGCAGGTCTCGCGGCGGCGGCGGAGCGCCCGGGTCGAGCCAGCGCGCCACCCACTCGCGGCACGGCGGGTCGGCCCACTCGCCGGCGCGGATTGCGTCACGCGCCGCGGCCATCTCGTGCGGCTCCAGAATGCCGTTGGACCACGCCACGTGGACCGCGGGCAGGAGCGCGACGGCAGCGGCGGGGACCGCCTCCATCAGAAGGGTTTGTAGATCGCCAGCCAGGCGGCCACGGCTCCCAACACGGGCAGCGCCCACAGCACGGGACGTGCGAGACCCGGCGAGCGATAAGGAAGCGTCAGGAGCGCGCCCAGGGCGAACCAGAGCACGAGCTTGGCGATGGCCCAGGCGGGCAGGCCGGCGTCGAGCCGCGCGAGCATGCCGAAGCCCGTTACGAGGATTAGGAGCAGAGACACGCCGTGCAGCGCGGACACCGCCCCGCGCAGGCTGTTCCGCTCCTTGGCCAGCCCGTTCGCGGCATGCACCGCTACGCCCCCCACCGCCCCGAACAGGCCGACCACCGCGGCCAGGTGGATAATCTTGTAGGCATCCAGACCGATCATGCGCCCTCCGCGCTCGGGCTCGCGCCGATGCCACCCAGGTCGCGAACCCCGTAGGCCTCCAGGACGCCCTCGTAGTAGGGCGCCGTCTTCCGATTCAGTTCTTCCATGCCGAAGTCGATGCCCACGACCGACCTGAACGGACGCTCGCCCGCGGGCGTCTCGACCAGGTGCTGGATGGCTCGCGCCACGTCGGCCGGATCGGTGGGGGCGGCGTCGTCGTCGAACACCTTGTAGAAGCGCGACGACATGTCCTTCTGCACCGCCGCCAGGTGCTCCAGCTCTGCCAGCCGAGCGCGATCGCCAGGGCCCTCCGAGGCGCTCTGGAGGTTGGTGCGATACGGTCCCGGCTCCAGCAACACCACGTCGACTCCGTAGGCCGAGAGCTCATACCTCATCGCCTGCGTAAGCCCCTCCAGCGCCCACTTGCTCGCGTGGTAGAGTCCGGCGAATGGGCGGGCGAAGCGCCCCGCCACCGAGCTGACGTTGAGGATCAGACCCCCGCCCTGCGCGCGCATGTGTGGCGCGGCGGCCCGCATCAACCGAAACGGCCCGGTGACGTTCACGTCCAGTTGACGGGTCAACTGGTCGGGCGTAAACGCCTCGGCGATGCCGACGAACATGACGCCGGCGTTGTTGACCAGCGCGTCCAGGCGACCGCCGCCGGCCGCCGCCTCCTCCACGGCCTCGCGCGCGGCGGCGTCGTTCGACACGTCCAACTCGATGACCCTGATCTCGCCCGCGGCCAGGTCCCCGGCCACGCGCAGCGCGTCGGCAGCGTCGGCGTTGCGACGCAGCGGATCGCGCATCGTCGCGTAGACGCGGTG
>JBDLIA010000038.1 GCA_039715185.1 Gemmatimonadota bacterium | reverse complement strand
ATGAAAGTCCACAACCTCCGCATCACCCACCTCCTTGACTGGTGTGTCCTGCGTCATTTCGTCGGCATTATCTGGCCGACGTTCAGCAACGCGTGATTGTACCATCCCGCGCCGTATCGAAACCGTCTCTGATTGAATGTGCTCCGGGCTCGCAGGGCGGCTTCGCCACACGTGAGTTGAAGCCGACAACCGCGCAAGCCGCGGCGGTGAACGAAGGGGAAAGGGGGGTCTTCGTCCGGCGATCGCCCGCGGACGGGCATCGCTTTATGTGCTCACCAGCGTCACAGTAAACCGGCGACGCCGCTGAAAGGTTCCACCGCAACAACGCGCCTGCAAGGGTTTTCGTGACCGCGGGCCCGCGCGGCACTGGCGCGGATCCGCTCGTGTGGCCAGCATTTCTCTCGATTTCGTGCTTCCAACTACACGTGGACATCATGCGCATTCGGGCAATCGCGGTCCTGTTCGCAGCACTCTTCGCACCAGCGTCGGGCTTCGCGCAGACGGGCTGGTTCCCGGAACACCGCGCGTTTCCAGGTCCTGTTGCGGACCCCCTGGAGCCACGAATCGCGGGTGGGCTGGTGGTGTCCGATCTATTCGAGGTGCGCGCCGCGGCGCCCGCGGAGCGTCCCCCCTTCAGGGTGGATGCGGATGAGCCGGCGGATGATCTGGAGTCGGACCTGCAAGCGACGGTCGCGCTCGGCGGGACCATGCCGCTCTGGGGCACGCGCACGAGTTGGAACGGCAACATCATCATCGCCCCCCAACTCGCCGTGTTCGCCCGCTTTCGCATCGAGCCCGCCAGTCGCGACGTGGTCGGCACCGACTGGATCGCGGCGCTGCCGCTGGAGGTGAGGTTCAACGACCGGGTCGAAGCCCGCCTGCGGGTGCTGCACAGGAGCGCGCACCTGGGCGATGAGCTGCTCCAGTCGGCCGGCGCGCTGCGCCTCGAGTTCAGTCACGAGGCAGTGGACGCGCTGGTGGGCGTGCGGCCCATCCCCGGGCTCCGGGTCTACGGAGGCGGGGCGCTCGTGATCCGGTCCCAGACCTTCCGTTGGGCCGACCGCGGCGACGGTCTCTTCCAGGGGGTCGTCGATTTCGACGACGATTTCTGGGCGCAGGGAGGCGTCGAGGCGGAGGGTGGCGGCGCCTGGGGCTGGCACGTCGCGGCGGACTGGCAGGCCGCGCAGCGCAGCGACTGGAAGGAGCAGATCTCGGCCATCGCGGGCGTCACGGCGCGTTTTCACGGGCGGCACGCGCGCCTGCACCTGCGCTACCAGACGGGGGTGTCCCCCCTGGGCGAGTTCTTCCTGACCGACGAGCGGGTGGTGGGCGTAGAGCTCGAGTTCGAGCCGTAGCCGCGCGCGCCGCTACAGCTCGATGCTGACTCCGGCCGTGAGGAGGCGATCGTCCCGCCCCACGCCCGACGGCGGCGTAGCGTCCCGCAGGTAGCGGAACGCCGTGGTCAGCGCGATGGCGGAGTTGACCCGCACCCGCACCGTCGTCAGCGCGTCCAGCAGGTAGTCGTCGAAGGCGTCCCAGACCGGCTGATAGAAGGTGGTGTGCTCCAGCGCCACGTTCTCCGAGAGGTCGCGCTCGATCCTGCCCCGCCAGCTCAGTCGGGCGTGCTGCTCCGTCGCGACGAAACGTAGCTCCGACGCGCCGGACTCGGGCGCGAAGTTCTCGTAGCTGTACAAAACGGCTCCGCTGATCGAAGCCTCCCCCCGGTCGGATTTCCAGAACCGGAGCCGAGCCCCGCCCCCGCTGTTCGAGCGGACGTCCAGCCGCCGAAACGGGTCGTGCTCCAGCTCGGCGAAGAGGAAGGGCGACCAGTCCGCGTCCGGCGTGAACGCGAAGTCCAGCTGGCCCTTGTAGTTTTCGGCCACAGTCTCGCCGTCGCTCCTGCCGAACCGAGCCCCTGCCTTCGCCTCGAGCCGGTACGCTGTCGGGTCGAGGTGCGTGAAGCCCAGATCCGACGTGAGCAGGGTGACGCTCTGGTTGCCGGACGTAGTGGTGAATGCGAGGTCCAGCACCGTCTTGTAGCGGTCGGGCCCTTCCTCCGCCTCCTGCGCCACGACCTGCGTCGCGTGCCAGCCGACCGAGAGAAGCACCGAAACGCATGCGGCGACGCGGAACGACCCTGCGCGCGGCCATCGAGACTGCGGGCGATTCTGGCTCATGGGCGCCGATGATGCGGACGCGGCTGTGGGTCTGCAAGCTACGCCGTAGCCTCGCGGGTGGCGGTCGCGTGGGATACCTTGGCCCGCTCGGGGTCGACCAGACGACTGCTAATCATCGATTAATGAGTTCAGCCGACGGCTTCGGCCGGTTCTTCCTCCCCGGGCCCACGGAGGTGCGCCCGGAGATTCTGCGCGCCCAGATCGGACCCATGATCGGTCATCGGACGCGGGCCACGGAGGCCGTTGTCGAGCGCCTCCAGCGGGGCCTGCGGCCGCTCTTCGGCACCGCGCGGCCCGTCTACATAGCACCGTCCAGCGCCACCGGGCTGATGGAGGCGGCGATCCGCAACGGCGCGCGAGCCCGCGTGCTGTGCCTCGTGAACGGCGCCTTCAGCGAACGCTTCGTGAAGATCGCGCGGGCGTGCGGCCTGGAGGCCGATGAGCTGGTCGTGGAGTGGGGCGACGCGCATGATCCCGACCGGGTCGCCGAGGCGCTTAGCGGGGGCGGCTACGACGCCGTCACCGTCGTCCACTGCGAGACGTCCACCGGGGTCCTGAATCCGGTTCGTGAGATAGCCGCGGTGGCGCACGAGGCGGGTGACGTGGCGGTTCTGGTGGACGGCGTTACGTCGGTGGCCGGGATGGAGATTCGGGCGGACGACTGGGACATCGACTTCATTCTGACGGGCTCGCAGAAGGCGCTGGCGTTGCCGCCCGGGCTCGCCTTCGGGGTCGCCCAGGAGTCGCTCCTGGCGCGCGCCGGAGACAACCCGCGCCGGGGGCTCTACTTCGACTTCCTGGCGTTCGAGAAGAACCTAGAGAAGAACCAGACGCCCACCACCCCTGCCATGTCGCTGCTGTACGCGCTGGCGACGCAGTTGGACGCGATCGAGTCCGAGACCGTCGCTGGCCGCGTCGGCCGCCACCGGGACATGGCCACCACGCTCTATGCGTGGGTCGACGCCGCGCGCGACCGAGGCATACCCCTGGAGGTCGTCGCCCCCGAAGGCTTTCGGTCGCCGACGGTCACGTGCCTGCGTCCCCCTCCGGGGTGGTCCGGGCCCGAGATTCAGGAGGCGCTGGCCGCGCGCGGCTTCACGGTCGCGCCCGGATACGGCAAGCTGAAGGAAGAGATGTTTCGGATAGGCCACATGGGAGACCACACGGTGGCCGAGCTCGAGACCCTGCTGGGGGTCCTGGAGGAGGTGCTACGCCGATGAGCGCTACCATCGCGCCGGACCTGGAACCGCATCCCGACGCCGCGCGGACGGCCCGCTTCCGTGTACTCCTCGCCGACCCGATATCCGACGAGGGGCTGACGCCGCTGATGGCCGACGAGCGCTTCGAGTTGGTGCAGCGTGAGGAAGGGGATCTCGCGCCCCAACTCGAGGAGGTCGACGCGATCATCGTCCGCAGCGGCACCAAGCTGACGCGAGAGCTGATCGAGGCGGCGCCCAACCTGAGGGTGATAGGCCGCGCGGGCGTGGGCGTGGACAACATCGACATCGACGCCGCGACCGAACGCGGGGTGGCGGTGCTGAACGCGCCGTCCGGGAACACGACGTCCGCCGCCGAGCTGACGTTCGCCCTCCTGCTTTCGTTGGCGCGCAGGATCCCGTCGGCCGACCGGTCGATGCGCGCAGGCACCTGGGACCGCAAAACCTTCCGCGGCATGGAGCTGCACGGCAAGACGCTGGGGCTGGTGGGCGCCGGTAGAATCGGAGCCGAGGTGGCCCGGCGCGCGCGCGCGTTCGGCATGCGCATCATGGCGTACGATCCCTACCTTTCGGACGAGCGTGCGGACACCCTCGGGCTCGTCGTGGCGCCGCTGGAGACCGTGCTGGAAGAGGCCGACGTCCTCTCGCTGCACGTTCCTCTGACCGAAGCCACGGAGAACCTGATCGACGACGCGGCGCTGCGCCGCATGAAGCAGGGCTCGTTCCTGATCAACGCCGCACGTGGGGGGGTGGTGGATGAGGATGCGCTCCTCGCCGCGCTCCAGGACGGCCACCTGGGCGGCGCCGCGCTGGACGTGTACGCGCACGAGCCGCTGCCCGGCGACAGCCCGCTGCGCGGCGTCGAAGGGGTTGTGCTGACGCCCCATCTGGGCGCTGCGACCCGGGAAGCGCAGCGCAACGTCGCGCAGGAAATCGCGGGCGCGGTGCGCGCCGCGTTGGTCAACGGAGACCTCTCTCGCGCGGTCAACGCACCCGCCCTGAGCGGCGATGAGATGCGCCGCCTGCAGCCGACGCTGCGCCTGGCGTTCGCCCTCGGCCGGCTCGCGTCGTCCATGTGCAGCGGGCGCTTCCGCGACATCGAGGTGTGCGTGGCGGGCGCCAGCGAGCGCGCCAGCAGGCCGGTCACGGCGCGCGGCGTCGAGGGCGCGCTGTCGCGCATCGTCGGCCGCGGCGCGATCAACCTGGTGAACGCGATCCACCTGGCCGAGGCTCGGGGCATCGAGGTGCGCCGGGTGACCACCAGCGCGCCGCCGGACGTGAGCGGGCAGGTGCAGGTGCGGCTGGGCAGAGCCACCGACTGCTTCGGCGGGTCGCCGCACGGCCTGCGCGTGCAGGGCTCTATACTGGCGGGTGATCACGTACGCCTCAGCCGCATCGGCGACTACCGAATCAATGTCGTAGCGGAGGGCAGCCTGGTCGTGCTGCGCAACCGGGACGTCCCCGGCGTGATCGGGCAGGTGGGCACCGTGCTCGGGGACGCGGGCGCCAATATCGCCGAGTACCATCAGTCCCGTCAGGGGGACGGCGGCGAAGCCCTCGCGGTGATCAGCCTGGAGGGACCGGTGTCGTCCGACACCATGGAGGCCTTGCGGGCGTTGCCCGATGTACTTGATGCGCGCCAGGCCCAACTGACATAGTAGGAAGTGACAGAGCTCCGTTCCGGCCGGCCCTCCCCAGGCCAAGGGGCACTTCTGAGCGTGGGCCGATACGAACGGTCCGCGTGTAGCCTAGTTCCGTACATCAGAGGCATTCCGATGCGACGAATCGCCCGACACCTCGCTCTGGGCGGCATCGCGACGCTGTTCGCGGTTCCCTCGAGCGCACAGACCCCGGAAGAGATCACCGCGTGCTACGTGCCGGCCAGCGGCGCCATATACCGCATCGCCGCGACGGGCCTCCCCACCGACTGCCTGGACACCTCGCACGTGCAATTCATGTGGGCGCGCGTGGGGCCGGAGGGGCCGCAGGGTCCCCAGGGCGATCCCGGGCCGCAGGGCCCCGCGGGCGCTCAGGGTGCGGCGGGCCCGCAGGGGCCACAGGGTCTCCAGGGCGATCCGGGGCCGACGGGCGCGACCGGGCCGCAAGGGCCTCAGGGGCCGCAGGGCGCAACCGGTCCGCAAGGACCCCAGGGTCCTCAGGGTCTCCAGGGCGATCCGGGGCCGACGGGCGCCACGGGGCCGCAAGGGCCGCAGGGTGCAATCGGTCCGCAGGGACCCCAAGGACCGCAGGGTCTCACGGGCGATCCCGGCCCGACGGGCCCAATCGGACCCCAAGGACCGCAAGGCTTGCAAGGGGATCCGGGGCCGACCGGTCCGATCGGGCCTCAGGGACCGCAGGGCTTGCAAGGGGATCCGGGACCGACCGGTCCGATCGGGCCGCAAGGACCGCAGGGCCTACAGGGCCTACAGGGTGATCCAGGGCCTCAAGGCCCGCAGGGTCCCGAGGGTCCGCAGGGCCCGGCCGGCGTACCGTGCGCCGGGTGCGTGGACGCGGCCTCGATTCAGGCGAGCGCGGTAACGGATGCCAAACTCGCGAGTGCTCCTGCGACCGCTGCCAGCGCCAATTCCCTCGCGAAGCGAGACGGCTCCGGCGGGCTCACCGCGACCACGGTCACCGCGGCGGACTTCGCGAGCAGCAGCAGCAACCTCTATCTGGCCAACGCCGGAGCAGCCGAGTCGAACACGATTCGTATCGGCACGGGCCACACGCGGGCGTTCGTGGCGGGAGTGAGCGGCGTCGCCCCCGCGGGCGGCACAGCGCCCGTGTTGGTCGACACCAACGGCCAGCTCGGCACTATCCCTTCCACCGCCGCCACGAAGCGTGACATTCGGACCATCGACGCAGAGCTGGACAGGCTCGCGCTGTTGCGCCCGGTCAGCTTCCGCTACCGCGCCGACCCGGCGGGTGAGATGCAGTTCGGGCTGGTCGCCGAGGAGGTCGAGGAGGTGTTCCCGGAGCTTGCGCTTTACGGCGGCGACGGCCGGCTAACCTCGGTGCGCTACCACCTGCTCGCGCCGCTCGTGCTGGCGCAGGCACAGAGGAACCGGATTCGGGCCGCTGAGCTGGAGGCGGACCTGGCGGCGTCGCTGGAGCGCGTGGCGGCGCTGGAGGCGCGGCTGGCGACTATGGAGGCCGCTACCGCCGATCCCCATGCGGACGGCGAGCGCCGGTGACCGTGGCGATCATCCGCGCGCACACCGCCGCGCTCGTCGTCGCTGCGGTCGCGCTGCTGTCCTGCGGCGACGACGGCGGCGGAGGCATCGTCGAACCGACCTTTTGCCAGGGCATCCCGGCCGCGCTCTTCGACAACGTGCCGTCGCTGCCGCTCGCGCAGCTTCGCCCGGCGCTGCGGGACGCGAACTCGCGCCTGATCCCCGCCTTGCCGGATGTGACGGCGCGAAGCCAGCTCGTCGCGTCCATGGACAGGCTGGCGATCGCGACCACCCGAGACGAGGCGACGTGCACCGAGTTCTCGGTGGCCGCCGCGGCCCTGGGCGCCATCGAGGCCGACGCGCAGGGCAGGTCACCCGAGGCGTCGTCGGTACGCGTGGTGCTGGAGCTGCTGGGGGGATCGCTGCGCGGACCGTAGCAACCATCAACCGCGATGCGGGTACACCTGCCCACAAAGGACGCCACGAAACGGAGGCACCGAGTGGAGCAGGCTGCCGCCCCCACAGCGCCAGATAGCGACGGCTGGTACCCAGAGGTCCCGCGGGTACCGGCGCGCGTGCTGGATCGAGTGATCGAGGCCGCCCTGGACGAGGATCTCGCCTGGGGCGACGCCACGACCGAGGCCCTCGTGCCGCCCGACGCGCGCGCCCGCGCCGACATAGCCGCGCGGGCACCGGGGGTGGCGTCGGGTGTGCCCGTCGCCGCCAGGGTCTTCAAGACCGTCGACCCGGACCTCGACGTGCGGCCGCTGGTCACCGACGGCGAGCGCGTCGTCCCCGGACTGCCCCTACTGCGGGTCGAGGGCCGGGCCCGGTCCATCCTCATGGCGGAGCGCGTCGCGCTGAACTTCCTGCAGCGCCTGAGCGGCGTTGCGACGCTCACGAGCAGGTTCGTGGAGGCGGTCGAGGGAACCGACGCGCGCATCGTCGACACTCGCAAGACGACGCCCGGCCTGCGCTCACTGGAGAAGTACGCGGTGCGCTGCGGCGGCGGCGCGAACCATCGTCTGCATCTCGGCGACGCGGTTCTCGTCAAGGACAATCACCGCGCGGTCCTCGCGGCCAGCGGACGCAGCCTCTCGGAGTCGGTAGCTCGACTGAAGAAAGGGCTGCCGCCCACGATGACCGTCGAGGTCGAGGTAGACACTCTGGAGGAGCTCGAGGACGTGCTCCAGGGGGATCCCGATGCGGTCCTCCTGGACAACATGAGCCCCAACGAGCTCAGGGTCGCGGTCCTGACGGTGCGCGGACGGGCGATCACGGAGGCATCCGGTGGGGTCACGCTGGAAACGGTGCGTACCATCGCCGAGTCGGGCGTCGACCTGATCTCGGTCGGGGCGCTCACGCACTCCGCTCCGGCGCTGGACGTGGCGCTCGACTGGATCCGCACCGACGTTCCCGAGCCCGTCAAGGAGGCGGTGCCGGAGCCCGTACGGAGCTAGGCGGACGGCAACCGTCCGTCGGAGCCGAATCACGGAAGGAAGCATGGCCGTATCTGCTACATCGATCGACCAGTTGCACGCCAGGCTCAGCGAGCGTCTCGCGGGCGTCATGCCCGAGGTCGAGATCGCCTACAAGGCCCAGCTGGCTTGGGAGGTGAATCGCCTCAAGCAGGAGCGGGGCGCGGTCATACTCGGGCACAACTACATGGAGCCCGCGCTGTACCACTCGGTGTGCGACTTCGTTGGCGACTCCCTGGAGCTGGCCAGAAAGGCCGCCGAGACGGAGTCCGATCCCATCGTCTTCTGCGGCGTGCGCTTCATGGCGGAGACGGCCAAGATCCTGAATCCCTCGCGCACGGTTCTGCTGCCCACCGACCGAGGCGGGTGTTCGCTCGCGTCGTCCATCACCGCCGAGGACGTACGCCGGCTGAAGGCGCGCTACCCCGGGGTACCCGTCGTCACCTACGTCAACACCTACGCGGACGTGAAGGCCGAGTGCGACGTGTGCTGCACGTCCTCCAACGCCGTGCGGGTCGTGGAGGCGTTGCCGGGCGACGACGTCATCCTGATTCCGGACGAGTACCTCACGCGCAACGTGGCCCGGGAGGTCAGCAAGCGCGTGATCCTGCCGACGGGCGAAGGCATCGAGGACCAGATTCGAGAGCGCATGCGGAGCGCTGGCGCTGAGGCCCAGGCTGGAATCCGGCGGGCGGACAGCGCGATCGACGCGACCACCCCGTTCGGACCCGAGGCCGGATCGCCGGCCACCAACGGAGGGTCGCGCGAGCTGCGCGTCATCGGCTGGCCCGGGCGCTGCGAGGTGCACGAGCAGTTCACGGTGCAGGACATCGAGATGGTGCGGCGCCAGTTCCCCGACGTGTTCGTGCTCGCGCACCCCGAGTGCAGCCCGGAGGTTGTGGACGCGTCCGACTTCTCCGGCAGCACGTCGGCCATGATCCGCGCCGTGCGCGACTCGGAGGCGCCCCGCTACCTCCTCATGACCGAGTGCTCCATGGCCGACAACATCGTGGCTGCCGCGCCGGAAAAGGAGATGGTCAGACTGTGCTCGGTGCGCTGCCCGCACATGAACGAGATCACGCTGGAGCAGGTGCTGGCCGCGCTGCGCGAAAACCAGTACGTGATCGACGTCGAGCCGGATGTGGCGCGCCGGGCGCGCGGCTCGATCGAGCGGATGCTCGAGATCGGCTGACCCAGACCTCCCGTCCAATCGACAGGTAACGATGCGTGTACTGTCCGTCGTTTTTCTCACCCTTCTCGCCCTTCTCGGGGCGGCCGTCGCGGTCGCGACATCCGGCGCCTACAACGTGGCCGCCACGCAGACCGAGGGGGCCGTGACCGAATGGGCCCTGGAGACCGTGGCGCACCGATCCATCGCCCGCCACGCCCGCGACATCGGAGCGATGCCCGAGCTGGACTCGGCCGCGCTCGTCGGCGGATTGGACCACTTTCACGGCATGTGCGTCGACTGCCACGGCGCGCCCGGCTTCGATCGGACCGAGGCCGGTCAGGGCCTGAACCCGCCCGCGCCGGATCTGGACGAGGTGGTGGCAGAGGGCGAGTGGTCCGACGCGGAGCTGTTCTGGATCGTCAAGAACGGCATCAAGATGACCGGCATGCCTGCGTTCGGGCCCACCCACGGCGACGAGGACCTGTGGGCGATCGTGGCGATCATGAAGGAGTTGCCGGACCTATCCGAGGAGGCCTACGCGGAGCGCGTCGAAGCGCTGTCGGCTCCGGCCCCCGCCGAGGGCGGCGAGGCCCCCGCGGAGGAAGAAGGCCACACGCACGCCGACGGACGGCAGCACGTGCGTTGACGGGTGTTCGGCTGAGCCGCGCCCGGACGCTCCGGGCCGGCCTCGCGCTCGCCGCCGCCGCGCTCATGCCCGCCGCGCGCCCGGCGGCGGCGCAGGGCACGGTTCCGGTGGTGGTCGGGGGGGTATCCGGCCTGGCGGCCGGGGCGTTCGTGTCGATCGGCGTCGTCACGGCCGAGGCGCGCGCCGGCCGCTACCTGCACTCCGCGAGCGACGCGTTCGGATTCAGATCGCTCCCGGTGGTGGTCGGCGGCGCCGCGGGGGTAGCCCTGGGCGCGGCCGACCGGGATCGCCTCTACGACTCCATGCTGGGCGGCGCCGCGGGCGGTCTGGCGGGCTTCGGCGCGGGCTGGCTCATCGGCTCGCTGGTCTGGGACGACGATACCGGCTCCTGGGCCGGCGCCGTGATGGGCACCGCCGCGGGCATCCTGATCGGCTCGGTCGTCGGCATGCTCGCCTTTGACGAGGACGAGGATCCCCTCCCCAACCAGGCCGCGCTCGACCGCCGAGGAGGCGTCCCCGTAGGCTTCTCGATCCGGTTCTGATGGCGCGCTTCGGACTGGCGGCCCTGGCGGTGGCGACCGCGGCGTGCGCATCGCAGCCGCGCTCCCTGCCTTCCTCGCGCCCGATCCCAGTGCCCGCCCCGGCGGACGTGGACGTGGCGGTGTTCCTGGTTGGCGACGCCGGCGCGAGCGCCCCTGGCGCGAGCCCCGTGCTGGCGCACGTGCGCGCGGGCGTGGAGCGGTGGGCGGCGGCCCTGGAGCGGGACTCCGCCGTGGCCGTTCTCTTCCTGGGAGACAACATCTACCCGACCGGCATGCGCGGGCGCACCCGCCCCGAGTTCCCGGCCGACTCCGCGCATCTGCAAGCGCAGATCGACGTCGTCGCAGGGCCCGCCGCGCTCAATCGCGGGGCACGCGGGGTCTTCCTCGCGGGGAACCACGACTGGGGCGACGTGGTGTCCGACGTGGGCATCCTGCACCTGGCGAACCAGCACGCGCACCTGGAAGGGGTCCGGCAACGCACGGGGGTGGACGTAACCCTCGTGCCGAGTCCCGGAGACCCCGGCCCGGTGGTCATAGACCTCGGCGCGCGCACCCGCCTGCTCCTGCTGGACACGGTGTGGTGGCTGCTGTCCCGCGAGGAGGGGCGCCTGGATGGCGTGTTCGCCGACATCGAGGCAGCGCTCAGGACAGACGGCGAGCGAGAGGTGGTGCTGGCGGGGCACCATCCCCTGCGCAGCGGCGGTCCCCACGGCGGTCTCACCCAGTTCTGGAACAGCCTCGGCGTGATTTACCTGCTGCGTCGCACGGGCTCGCTGCTTCAGGACCTGAACTCCGGGCCCTACAGGGTCATGGCCGATGACCTGCGCGCGGCTTTCGGCCGGGCCGATCCGCCGCTCGTGTTCGCGGGCGGGCACGAGCACTCGCTGCAGGTTTTCGAAGCCGTGGAGGAGAACGACCCCGCCTTCTCGCTGGTCAGCGGGAGCGCGAGCAAGCTGGAGGACGTGGGGTGGGCGGACGGCATGCGCTTTCGCGCAGCCGAACCCGGCTACATGGAGCTGCTCTTCCTGAAGGACGGGTCGGTGGACCTGTTCGTGCACTCTGCACCGCGCGGGCATCAGCACTGTCCGGCCACCGAGGGGCCCGCCCTCGACACCTGCATGAGCGCGGGCGCGGACGCCTTTCGAACGCTCTACTCGGCCCGGTTGAGGGGGCCGGCGGCCGCGCCGTGACGCACCACGGGGCGCTGTTCCGCCGCCGTCGTTAGTGTGCCGGCGCGGACTTCTGCAACGGTACGCTAGGGGAGCGAGCGCGCCGCGGTAAGGCGGGCCATGGCCATGATGCCGAGCGCGGGGCCCACCGCGAGCACGCTGAAGGCGGCACCCCAGCCCACCCGCGTCGACAGATCCGACGCCAGCCAGATGGAGCCGATGGTCAGCGCGAAGCCGAGCGAGGTCTGCAGCGTGAGCGCGGTGCCGACGGCGTGCGAGGGTGCCACCTCCGTCACGAGCGCGCTGAACTGAGCCGAATCCGCGACCACCGCCGCGCCCCACAGGAGGCCGAGCGCCACCAGCGCCGCCAGCGGCGCGCTCATCAGCCACCCGATCGACAGCGCGCACGCGCCGCTCACCACCATCGCCCACGACGCGACCCGCTCCCGCCCGAACCGGTCTGCCAACCGGCCGGCGATCACCGAGCCCGGCCCACCGGCGGCGATCACCGCGAAACCGATGATCCCGGCTCTCAGCGCTGAACCCCCCGGGCCCGCCGCGGCCAGCACATCCTTGAAGTAGAGGGTGACCAGCGCCCACATGGCGTACAGCTCCCACATGTGCCCCAGATAACCGTAGATGGCCAAGCGGGTGGGTCTGTGGCGGAGAACGGAGCCGACGAGTCCCCAGTGGAAGGGCCGCGAGGCGAACGGAAAGGGCCCGTCCCGATAGGCCAGCAGGACGAGCGCCCCGGCGGCCGCGGCCCCCGCCGAGGCCGAGCCGATTACTCCGCCCAGCCCCACGCCCTCCATCCCCTGCAGCAGATACGGAGTGGCCTTCCCGACCGTGAGCGCGCCGACGATGGTGCCGATGGCCAAGCCGCGACCCGACCGGAACCAGGTCGCCGCCATCTTCATCGCCGGCGGGTAGACGCCGGCCAGAAAGACGCCCGTCAGGAAGCGGAGCCCGACGCCTACGGCGAAACCAGGGGCGATCAGGATCAGCCCGTTGACCAGCGCGGCCGCCAGCGCCGACGCCGCGAAGAGCGCTCGCGCCCGCACGATGTCGGCGAGGTTCAGGGCCGCCGCAGCCGCGGTCCCGACGACGAAGCCGAGTTGCACCGCGTTCGTGAGCCAAACCTCCTGGCCCGCGCTCAGGCTCCACAGCTCGCGCAGCTGGGGCGCCACCGCGCTCGCCGTGAACCAGAGCGACATGCCCGCGAGCTCCGCCGCGGCAAGCAGGACGAGGACGCCCCAACGGCCGGCCGGCTCGGCGCTCCGCGCGCCCGCGAAGTCGGTAGCGCCTATCGCGTTCAGCTCGCCGCCGCTTCGGCCAGCCGCCACGCCTGCACGGCCCGCGCGATGCGCGCCGCCACGCGCGCGTTGCGCTCCAGCAGCGCCAGGTTGGCTCGCAGGCTGCGCTCCTCGGTCAACTCCGCTACGCGCGACAGCAGGAAGGGCGTGAGTTGCGCCGAGCGCAGGCCCTCGTCCTCCGCTTCACGGACGGCCCGCTCCACCAGGGGCTCGATTTCTGCGCGCGGGATGGCCACGGAATCCGGAACGGGAACCGCGACCAGCAGCGCAGCCGGCAAGCTCATGCGGCGGTGCGCGGCCACCAGCTCGGCCACCTCTTCGGGCGAGTCGCAGCGTATGTCGACGGGCAGTCCGCTGTCCTGGCTGAAGAAGGCCGGGAAGGAGTCTGTGCCGTAGCCGGCCACCGTGACGCCTCGGGTCTCCAGCGTTTCCCGGGTCGCTTCGAGGTCTAGGACCGCTTTGGCGCCGGAGCACACGACCACCATGGGGATGCGGGCAAGCTCTTCCAGATCCGCGCTGACGTCTGTGCTTGCGGCGCCTCCCAGAGCGCGGTGGACGCCGCCGATCCCGCCGGTGGAGAACACTTCGATGCCGGCGCCGTGCGCCAGCCGGATCGTCGCCGCGACGGTGGTCGCGCCGTCCATGCCGCGCGCCGCCACAACCGGCAGGTCCCGGGTGCTGACCTTGCGAACCTCATCGTTGGCGCCCAGCCGCCGGATCTGCGCCTCGTCCAGACCCACGACCACCTCGCCGCCGATGATGCCGATCGTGCGCGGCTCGGCGCCCTCCTCGCGCACCGCCGCTTCCAGCCGCAGCGCCTGCTCCACGTTCCAGGGTCGGGGTAGGCCGTGCGCGATGACCGTCGTTTCCAGCGCGACCAACGGCTTCGGCGCGGCCGGAGCCCGGTCGTTTGCGGGCGGCATCACGCCGTTTCGGGGAGCAACGCCTCGACCTCCTGGTCGTCCGCCGGGCAGCGACCCGCGAAGGTGTAGCGCTGGAAGAATCGCTCGGCGGTCGCGATGGTCCCGGCGTCCATGCGCTCCGAGCCGAGCCGCCGCGCGCCGCGCAGGCCGAGCGCCGCGGCGTCTCGCGCCGAAGACGCCAACTCTGCGTCGCGCAGCCCCACCCGGCCCGCCCGCACCAGGCGCTCCGGCGTGGCTGGCGGCAGCGCGTCCGCGGCCTCCGCCAGGGTGAGGGGATCGTGCAGAATCCCGGTCAGCAGAACCACCGGCGCGGCCAGGGCCTCCGGCGCCACTGCGTCGCAACTGCGGATCTCCAGCCAGCCACGCGGGCGCACCTCGGGGAACAGCGTGGTAAGGTGCGAGCGCCACCCGTCCAGCCCCACCTCACCGCGAGCAAGCAACCCGCCGAAGGGCGTCGGCGAGCCGGCCCCCAGGAAGTAGTTCGCCCGGAGCGCGAAGCGCACGTACGACGCCACGGGGTCGCCCCCGTCCTCGAACACGCCCGTGCGCCCCGGGTCCAGGCGGCGCCACGCGTCCGCTCGGTAGCTGACGTGACCGCTCGGAGCGCCGTCGTACGTCGCCGAGTGCGCGAACATCGCCGTCAGCGGCGCCACCAGGGCGTTCGCGACGCGCCACGCCAGCAGCGGGTCGGGGCCGAAATCCAGGTTGAACTGGGTCGACGCCGTCTGCCGCATCATGCGCGGCCCCGCGCTCCCGAGCGAAACCAGGTAGGCGTCCATGCGCCGGTAGCGATCGCTCGTCAGCAGGAGCGCCGTGTCGGCGACCGCCCGGCCCGGCTCGATCCCACGAGCTTCGAGCTTCAGCCCGTGCTCTTCGGCGCCCGCCCGCAGGTGTCCCAGCACGGCGCCCGCGCGCCGCAGGAGGCGGGCCGGAGAGGCGTACGGCGCGGTGCCGTATTCGATCTGGCCTCCCGGCTCGTAGGAAATCGTCTCCTCGGCGCCGGGCTCGAACTGCGGCGACCCGGTGGGCGACAGCGACTCGCGCCAGCCCAGTCGCTCGGCCAGCTCGGTGAGGAAGGCGAGGCTCCCGTCCGGGCCATGGATGGGGGCGATCCTGCCGGACTCGTCCAGCGGGAGAAGCTCTATCTCGATGCCGATGAGGGGCGCGCCGTAGCCGGCTCCCGGCGCGGATGCCGCCACGCCGTCGGCGGACAGCGCCCGCCAGGGACGGCCCGCGCCGGGCCCGCCGGGCAACTCGGGCAGCCGGAACGCGCGGTGGCGGATGTCGGCGTCGAGGAGCGCGAGCGCCTCGGGGTCCACGCGGCCCTACCCGGTGGCTCGGGCCGGAGCCGGTCCCGCGACCGCCAGCGCGAACATGGGCTTCTCCGCCGTGATCCAGCGGCGCAGGCGCAGCCCCGCCGAGGCGAACAACGCCTCCACGTCGGCCCGATCGAACTTGCGACTGTTCTCGGTATGGATCGTCTCGCCGCGCGCGAACGCCACCGGCCCCACCCCGGGGATGTTCACCGTCTGGTCCCGCTCCGAGCTCAGGTGCATCTCGATCCGACTCTCGCCACTGTTCCACAGCGCCTTGTGACGGAATCCGCCGATGTCGAAGTCGGCGCCGAGCTGCCGATTGAGGACCCGCAGGACGTTCAGGTTGAACTCGGCCGTGACCCCACGCGCGTCGTTGTAGGCCGCCATCAGGGTCGCGACGTCCTTTTTCAGGTCGACGCCCATCAGGAAGCGATCCTCCGCGCGCATGTCGTCCGCGACGCACCGCATCAGCCGCCGCGCCGCCGCGTGCCCGAAGTTGCCGATGGTGCTGCCCAGGAACGCGAAGGCCGCGGGGCGCGGGATGTCCTGCGGCAGAGCGAACCGCGCGCTGATGTCCGCCACTTCCGGGCGGATGCGCAGGCCGGGGTACTCGAGCGCGAGATCCCTTGCCACCGCTTGCAGAAAGCTCGCGCTGACATCGACGGGAACGAAGCACTCGCCCACCTCCTGAGCGACCATCGCGTCCAGCAGGATGCGGCTCTTGTTGGCGCTGCCGGAGCCCAGCTCGAGCAGCGTGGCCGGCCGAACCGACCGCACGAAGGACTCCGCGTGCGCCTCCAGCAGCGCCCTCTCTGAGCGCGTGAGGTAGTACTCGTCGAGCCGGGTGATCGCCTCGAAGAGCTCCGAGCCGCGGTGATCGTAGAAGTACTTCGGGGGGAGCGATTTCTGCGGGTGCGAGAGGCCGACGCGCACCTCCTCGATCGCCCGCTCGAGGTCGAACCCTTCCTCCAGGCCCGTGGACTCCGCCAACAGGGCCTCAGTCATCGCGCGCGCACCGGAATCCACTGAATATCTGCCTTCGAATGGGGAAGTCCCAGTTCCTGAACGTGCCCCGCACGGCCCCGGGCCTGGTCGCCCAGGCGCCGCCCCGCAGCACCTTGAAACGCGGCCCGAAGAAGACCTCCGAGTACTCGGGGTAGGGGAACGCCTTGAAGCCCGGCCAGCCGAGAAAGTCGCTCGCCGTCCATTCCCACACGTTGCCGATCATGTCCACGCAGCCGATCGGCGAGACGTTCGCGGCAAAGGCGCCGATGGGAGAAGTGCCGAAAGCGAGCTGGTCCAGGTTCGCGTGCACCGCCATGGGCGCCTCGTCGCCCCACGGGAAGGACAGCTTGCGCGTCGCCGCGGGATCCCAGGTGGCGGCGGCCTCCCACTCCTGCTCGCTGGGGAGCCGCTTGCCCGCCCAGTTGGCGAACGCCTCGGCCTCGAACCAGGTCACGTGACACACCGGGTGATCGGGCCGTACCGGCGCGGTGCGGTCCATCTCCCGACGGAACCAGGTATCATCGCGGTGCGTCCAGTAGGCCGGCGACTCCGCGCCGGTGTCGGCGAGCCAGGCGCGCCCCGCCTCGGACCAGAGGCGCAGGTCCCCGTAGCCGCCGTCGGCCATGAACTCCAGATACGCCGCGTTGCCGACCGGGGCCGCGTCGATCAGGAAGGGCGGCAGCTCCACCTCGTGAGCGGGGCGCTCGTTGTCGTAGGCCGCGCGCGTGTCGTGCGTGCCGATCACGACGCGGCCGCCCGGGAAGCGCACCATCTCGGCCGCCGGCGCTGCGCCCGTTCCGTGGGCGACGGCCCGCGGAGCCGGATACGGATCGCCGCCCTTGAGCTGGAGAGTCTGCAGGATCGTCTCGTTGTGCTGGTACTCGTGCTGCGCGACCATGTGGTAGACGAATCCATCGCGGAGCACCGCGGTTTGCGCGTTGGCGATGTCCACGTGCTCGAGCGTGCCCAGGACCGCGGTTCGCACCTCGGCGAGCAGCGCCAGCATGGCCGGCAGGGCGGGCAGATCCAGCGAGCCGCGCACCGAACGAGGGTTCTCGAACGGGTTGTACATGCCCGGCATTTCGCCGAAGCGAACCTCGCCCTTCAGGTTCTCGAGCAACCAGAGCTTCTCGAACTCGGCGACGTGCCCCAGATCCCAGAGGATCGGGCTCATCAACTCGCTGTGCTGCGCGCGCAGATCCTCATCGGACAGGGGCGCGACCAGCAACAGCGTGCGCACCCGGGCGTCCGTGAGCAGGTCCGCGATGCCGGCGGCGGAAAGCCTCGCTTGCGGCGGGGCCGCGAGGGTGGAAAGCATCGGAAGAGCCTTGCGTGTGTGGTAAACGGGAACGCAAAGGTACCCAAGCGCCATTGGCGGAGCAACGCCGGAACGGCGCGTTCAGTTCCTCGGACCACGAGTCGCGATTTGCGCCACGACGTCATCATCATCGGCTCCGGACAGGCGGGTGTTCCGCTGGCCGACGCGCTCATCGGCGATGGTCGTCGTGTGCTGCTCGCCGAGCGATCGCATCTGGGCGGCACATGCGTGAACACCGGGTGCACGCCCACGAAGACCATGATCGCCAGCGCGCGCGCGGCGCACGTGGCCAGGAACGCAGGCAGGCTCGGAGTGCGCACGGGCCCCGTGTCCGTCGACCTCGCCGCGGTGGTCGATCGCAAAGAATCCTTCGTCGCGCAATGGCGGGCGGGGGTGGAGAAGCGACTCGACCGACTGCCCGACGACTTCCGGCTCGTCCTGGGCCACGCCCGCCTGCTGGGTCCGAACCTGGTCGAGGTCGCCGGGGAGCGCTTCGAGGCGGACACGGTCGTGATCAACGTCGGCGCGCGCGCGCGCAGGCTGACCGTGCCCGGGGCGGACACCGTGCCGTTGCTCACCAACGCGGGGCTGATGGATCTCCGCGAGGCGCCGCGCAGGCTCATCTGCGTCGGGGGCGGCTACATCGGCTGCGAGTTGGGGCAGGCCTTCCACCGCTTCGGGTCCGAAGTCGTGATCAACAACCGCGCGGACCGGCTGCTCGCGCGGGAGGATCCGGACGTGTCGGAGGCGCTCGGTCAGGCGCTCGAGGCGGAAGGGATCGAGCTGGCCCTCGGGGCGCAGGTAGCGTGCTGCGAGCCGGTGGGCGACGACGTCCGGCTCGAGCTGATTGATGGCCGGGTTCTGGAGGGGTCGCACGCGCTCATCGCGATCGGTCGCATGCCGAACACCGACGACCTCGGCTGCGAGGCCGCGGGCGTCGATTTGCGCGAGGACGGGACCATCGTGGTGGACGACCTGTACCGCACGAGCGCGCAAGGGGTGTACGCCGTGGGCGACTGCGCCGGCGGACCGCAGTTCACGCACACCGCCTGGGACGACTACCGGATCCTGCACGGAATCCTGCGCGGAGAGCCGCGCCGGACCCGATCGGACCGCGTGATTCCCGCAGCCGTATTCACCGACCCGCAGGTCGCGAGGATCGGCCCCACCGAAACCGAAGCGCGCGCCGCCGGCCTGCGATTCGAGCTCGCGACGATGCCCTTCGCGCACGTCGCGCGCGCGCTCGAAACGGACGAAACCGCGGGGCTCCTGAAGGTGATGATCGACCCCGATACGGAACGCATCATCGGCGCCGCGATCGTGGGCGCGGAGGCCGCCGAGTTGATCCACCCGTTCGTCGCGCTGGTCGCCGCCGGCGCTCCCGCGAGCGCCATCGTTGACGCCGAGGCGGTGCACCCGGCCTACGCGGAGGGGCTCCAGAGCGTGCTCCGCAAGCTGGATCGCTACGAGTGAGCGACTCCGTGCCGGGCGACCTGAACGGCGAGACGGCGACCGAGGGCGGCATAGGATCGGCCCTTACGGCTCGCGGGGTCCACGTCGCCTACGGCGCCGTGCGCGCGCTGGAGGGCGTCGACCTGACGGTCCGCTCGGAGGAGTCGGTCGCGCTGGTGGGCGAGAGCGGCTCCGGCAAGACCACCCTGCTGCGCTGCTTCAATCGCCTGGTCGAGCCCGACGCCGGGGTCGTGTCCGTGCGCGGCTCGCCGGTCGACGCGGGACCCGCCGTGGCGCTCCGACGCACCGTCGGTTACGTGCCCCAGGAGGGCGGCTTGATGCCGCACTGGACGGTGCAGCGCAACGCCGCGCTCGTGCCGACGCTGCGGAGCGAGGCCGACGCGGCCGACAAGGCGCGGGCGGCGCTCGCCGCCGTCGGGCTGCCGGCCGCGGAGTACGGCGAGCGCTGGCCGCGCCAGCTCTCCGGTGGCCAGCGGCAGCGCGTGGCCATCGCCCGCGCGCTGGCCGGCGAAAGCGACATCGTGCTGCTGGATGAACCCTTCGGCGCGCTGGACGCGATCACGCGGGCGGAGCTGCAGGACATGTTCGCGCGGCTCCGAGCCGAGCGCGGCTTCGCGGCGCTGCTGGTTACGCACGACCTGCACGAGGCCTTCCTGCTGGCGGACCGCGTGGCGGTCATGCGCGCCGGCGCCATCGAGCAGACGGGGCCGCCGGCGGAGCTGCGGGCCGATCCAGCCACGCCCTACGTGGCCGAGCTGCTGCGCAAGGCGCGGGTGGAAGCGTGAGGGCGCCCCTGGGGCGGGTCGGGAAGGCGGGCCTCTCCATCGCCGGGCTGGCCGCGCTGGCGGCCGGGGTCGCGCTTGCCGGCGGGGACGCCCTGGTCGCCCAGACGCCGCCCGACTCGGCGGCGCGGCCCGGCTCGCCCGACGGCGCGCAGGCGGTGGTGATCGCCAGCAAGCCCTTCGGCGAGTCGTACCTGCTCATGGAGGTGTTCGCGCAGGCGCTGGAGGCGCGCGGGATCGAGGTGGACCGTCGTCCGGGGCTCGGCGCCACCGAGATCGCGTTTCGCGCTCTGCGCGAGGGCGACATCGACGTCTACCCGGAGTACACCGGCACCGGCCTCGTCGCGATCCTGAACGAGCAGCCGGCCGCGGACGAAGACGCGGTCTTTGATCGCGTGGAGTCGGAGTTCCGCCAACGCTGGGGCGTGCGCTGGCTCGCGCCGCTGGGCTTTCAGAACACCTACGCGGTGGCGGTCCGCCGCGAGACCGCCGAACGCTACGGGCTGCGGACGCTGTCCGACCTGGCGCGCGTGTCCGGCGAGCTGCGCGCCGGGTTCAGCCCGGACTTCATCGGCCGCTCGGATGGGCTGGAAGGGCTGCGGCCGGCCTACGGATTCGCCTTCGACGACACCCGCCCGCTGCTGCAGGCGGTGAAGTATCAGGCGCTCGCCGAGGGCGCGGTGGACGTGATCGACGGCTACTCCACCGACGGCCAGGTAGCGCGCTACGACCTGGTGGTGCTGCGCGACGACCGCGCCTTCTTCCCGGCGTACGAAGCCGCCCCCCTCGTGAGCCGGCGCCTCGCGGAGACCCGCCCGGACGCGCTCGCGGCGCTGGCGGCGCTCGCGGGGCGGCTGGACGAAGAGACCATGCGCCGGCTGAACCGGCGCGTGGAGGTGGACGGCGAAGATCTGGCCGCGGTGGCCGCGGACGTGCTCGCGACGCTCCGACTCGGCCCCGCGGAGCGGCGCGATTCGGCGGCGGCGCGGCCGGACAGGGGCGACGGCCTGCTGGCGTACCTGTGGTCGCGCCGCGCCAGCCTGGCCCGCCAGACCCGGCGCCACCTCCTGCTGGTGCTGGTATCGCTGCTCGCGGCGGTGCTGGTGGCGGTGCCACTGGGCCTGGGCCTGGAGAGGGCCCGCGCCGGCGCGGAAGGCGTGATCCGCGGCGTGGGGATGCTGCAGACGATCCCCAGCATCGCGCTGCTCGCGTTCATGATCCCCCTGCTGGGAATCGGCGTGGTTCCGGCGCTCGTGGCGCTGTTCCTGTACGCGCTGTATCCCATCGCCCGGAACACCTACACGGGCGTGCGCGACGCCGGCCCGGCCGCGGTCGCCGCGGGTCGCGCGCTGGGCATGACGCCCGGCCAGCTCCTGCGCCAGGTGCGCCTCCCGCTCGCGGCGCCGGTCATCATGGCCGGCGTGCGAACCGCCGCCGTGATCTCGGTAGGCACCGCCACGCTCGCCGCTTTCATCGGCGCGGGCGGGCTGGGCGACCCCATAGTGGCCGGGCTCGCCCTGTCGGACACGCGGATGATCCTGTCCGGCGCGATCCCCGCGGCCGTGCTGGCGTTCCTCGTCGATCTGGCGCTGGCCGGAGTGGAGCGCCTGGTGCGGCCGGGGGGCATCGCCCCCGAGGCGCGGTGACGCCTATGTTCGCGCCATGATCGATCGACCCCGGTTGGTGCGCGCGGCGCGCCGATCCTGTCCATGACGGCCGAACCATCAAGCGCCGGCGCGCTTCAACGCGCACGGTACCCGGCGGAGGGCGCCGACGGCCTGGGCGTCGTGCTCACCGGAGGCGGGGCGCGCGCGGCCTATCAGGTGGGCGTGCTGGCGGGCCTCGCCGAGCTCTACCCGGACCTTCAGATACCTTACCTCACCGGCTTCTCTGCCGGCGCGGTGAACGTGGCTCATCTCGCGTCTCACCACGGCACGATGCGCCAGGCGATGGAGGAGCTGTGCGCGCTGTGGGCCGAGCTTGAGCCCCAGCGCATCTACCGGGTGGACCCCGCGTCGCTGGGGTGGATCGGAGCTCGCGTGCTGATGCAGCTTGCCACTGGGGGGCGTTCCCCGGGCCGCGAGGTGCGCTCGCTCCTCGACACGACCCCGCTGCGCCGGTTCCTGGAGGAAGCGCTGGCCGCGGTGGACGGCAAGATCACCGGCATCGACGCCAACGTCCGGCAGGGCCGGCTGCGCGCCGCCGCGCTCACGACCACGAGCTACACGACCGGCGAGACGGTCGTCTGGGTGGAGGGTTGCGACGTGCGGCCGTGGGAGCGTCCCCGGCGCCTCGCGCGCCACGCGGAGCTGACCGTGGAACACGTGATGGCGTCATCCGCGCTGCCGTTCTTCTTCCCCGCGATCCAGCTCGAGGACGGCTGGTACGGCGACGGCCAGGTGCGCCTCACCACCCCCATCAGCCCCGCGCTGCACCTGGGCGCGACGCGCGTGCTGGCCATTTCCACCAAGGCGCGCGTGCCCGCTGGACCGCGCGCGCCGCACGTGAAGGGGTATCCGCCGCCCGCGCAGGTGGCCGGCATCATGCTGAACGCCGTCTTCCTGGACATGCTGGATCAGGACGCGCTCCGCCTGGAGCGCCTGAACCGACTGCTGGAGCGCCTGCCGGCGGATGAGCGGGACTCGTTGCGGCTCATCAAGCTCCTGGTGATACGCCCGTCGCGTGACCTGGCTTCCCTGGCCAACGACTACGAGCCGCGCATGCCGCGTACGATCCGGTATCTGGTGCACGGGCTGGGATCCAGGCGCACGCGCAGCCCGGACGTGCTGAGCATGCTGATGTTTCAATCGGACTACCTGGCGCGCATCATCGACCTCGGACGCGAAGACGCCCGCCACCACGCAGAGCCGCTAGCGGCCCTCATCGAAGGAGACTGACATGCGCCACGCGTCACCCCCGGGGACGCAGGCCGGCAGGCCATCCTCCATCATCCTCGCCGCCCTCCTGCTGCTGAGCTCCGGCGGGCTCCACGCGCCGTTGGTTGCCGCGCAGGCCCCCACCTTCGCCCATGTCGTGGGCCGAGAGTTCGGCGACCGGATCACGGTCCACCACGAGATGATGGCGTACGTGGACGCGCTGGCCGCCACCTCCGACCGCGTGGTCGTCGTCGACCAGGGCGCCTCCTGGGAGGGTCGCCGGCTGCCGGTGGCGATCGTGACGGCGCCCGCGAACCACGCGCGCCTGGACGAGATACGCCGGAACGCCCGGCGTCTGTCGGACCCGCGCGCGTCGAGCGCGGCGGACTTCGAGTCGATCGTCGCGGATCAGCCGGTCATCGTGTGGTTCGGGGGGTCGATCCACGGCTTCGAGCTGTCCGGGTCGGAGGGGTCGCTGATGCTGCTGGAGCACCTCGCGACGCGCTCCGATGATGCCACGCTGTCGGTTCTGGAAAACGCAGTGATCCTGATCGACCCGATGCTGAACCCCGACGGGCGCGACGCCTTCGCGCACACCAATCACAGGCGCATCGGGGGCGAACCCTCCAGCTCGCGCGACGACTGGTCGAACAGCTTCAACGGCTGGGAGGCGCTGGGCTTCCGAACGGGCCACTACAACTTCGACACCAACCGCGACTGGTGGGCGCACACGCAGCGCGAGACGCAGGCTCGGGTGCCGACGTTCCACGCGTGGGAGCCGCAGGTGGGCGTCGATCTTCACGAGATGGGCGCCGACGTCGAGTTCTTCTTCGACCCGCCGACCACGCCGTACGGTGACGCGTTTCCGGACTTCGCGCGCTCTGGCTTCGAGCTGTTCGGCGCCGCCTACGCCGAAGCCTTCGACTCGGCGGGCTTCGAGTACATGACCCGCGAGCGCTACAACTACTTCTATCCCGGCTACACGACCTCCTACCACAGCTTCCGCGGCGGCATCGGCATGCTGTTCGAGCAGGGCAGCACGCGCGGCCTGGCGATGGACCGCGCCGACGGCTCGCTGCGCCGCCTGTTCGACGCCGCCGAGCAGCAGTACCTGGCCGCCTGGACCACGTCGCGCACCTCGGCGCAGAACCGCGAGAGGCTGCTGCGCGACTACCGCGCCGGCATCGAGGCGGCGCTGGACGAGGGCCGGCGGGGCGTGCGCCGCTACCTCATCCCGCCCGTAGCCGGCGCGCCGGGACGCGCCCGCGCGATCGCGGAGCTGCTGCGCCGCAACGACGTCGAGGTGGGCGTGCTGGACAGCGGCACGCGGATCGGCGGTCTCCAGGACCGCTCGGGCGCCGCGGTGGGCGCGCTGGATTTCCCCGCGGGGACCTGGGTGGTGGAGGCGGCGCAGCCGCACGCCACGCTGGTGCGGATCCTCTTACGGCCGCAGATCGAGATCGAGTCGGGCTTCCTGACGGAGGCGCGGGCGCGCGTCGATCGCGACGAGAACCCGCGTTTCTACGACATCACCGCGTGGTCGTTGCCGCTGCTCTTCGACGTCGAGGCGTACGGCAGCACAGCCGCCGGACCCCCCAACGTGACGCCCTTCGACGGCGCGGCCGGCGATGGCAGCGGGCCCATCAGCGCGGCCTCCGTAACGCTGCCGGACGCCGGCTACGCCTACCTGATCGACGGCGCGCAGTCCGACGCCGTGGCGGCGCTCTGGCACCTGCTGGACCAGGGCTACCGGGGGGCGATGGGGCGGCTACCCTTCGTGAGCGCGGGGCGGCGCTTCGCGAGCGGCACGGTGATCCTGCGCGTCGGCCAGAACGGGCCGGACCTCCGCCAGGCGGTGGAAGCGGTGGCCGAGCGCTACGGGCTGGACGTCGAGGCGGTAGACAGCGGGCTGGGCGACGCGGCGGCCGGCATGAGCGCGCTGGGCTCCGGCGACGTGATCCCGGTCAAGCGACCCGAGATCGGGCTCGTGTCGGGTAGCCCCTTGAGCGGCTACTCATTCGGCTGGGCCTGGCACCGGCTGGATCAGCGCTTCGGGCTGCCCGCGACTCTGCTACCCATCGACCGGATCGACGACACGCCGCTGGAGAAGTACGACGCCATCGTGCTGCCCAGCGGCTCGGGGAGCGCGCTCGCGTCCGAGCTGGAGGAGGATGGTCAGGAGCGGCTGCGTCGCTGGATCAACGACGGCGGCACGCTGGTCACGCTGGGCGGCTCCACGGAGCTGCTTCGCTCCGACATGGAGATGCTCGCGCTGCGCGACTGGTACGACGATGAGGAGCACGAGGACTCTGCGCGTTTCACGGTGCCCGGGGCGATGCTGCGCGCCGAGCTGGACACCGAGCACTGGCTGGCGGCGGGGCACGACGCGGCCGCCCTGGGCGGCGCGGGGGTCGAGGCCGGAGGGCCGTGGGTGCCGTTCTTGACGACATCGAACAGAGTGTACCTGGAGCCCGATGGGCCGGTCGAATCCAACCAGCGCGTGGTCGCGCGCTTCGCCCCGGACCCCGTGGTTGCGGGGCACGCGTGGCCGGAGTCCGAGGCGCGCCTGGCCGGAGCGGTCGCCGTCTACGAGCAGCGCGTCGGTCGGGGTCGCGTCATCGCGTTCGCGGAGGATCCCAACTTCCGCGGCTACTGGCGCGGGACGGAGCGGCTGTTCCTGAACGCCGTGGTCATCGGTCCCAGCGCGCCGTGATCCGGTAATGGCCCAGAGGCGTTTCCGCGGAAACGCGCTTCCGGTTGGTGGGGGGCGTCCGGTCGCTCGCGCCTGGGCCGCAGCGGCCGTGGCGCTGGTGCTCGGCTCGGCCTGCGCGTCCGCGCCTCAGGAATCCGCTGGAGCCGCCGCCGAGCGGGTCGCCCAGGATGATGTCTTCCGTATCACGCCGCAGCGGCCCGTCGCGGAGCTGCGGCGGGAGGCGCTCGCCGCGACACCGCCTGCAGAGGACGGCCCGTTTCGCGCGGTCGACCTGGTCGAGCTGCGGTCGCTGGACGCCGGCATCCGCTACGACATCCGCTACGCCACAGGCCGCAATTTCATGGGCGAGCCGTTCTACACCTCCGAGCACGCGTTCCTGCAGCGGCCGGCCGCCGAGGCCCTGGTGCGCGCGCATCGGGCGCTCGCCGCCGGCGGCCTCGGCATTCTGGTCCACGATGCCTACCGGCCCTGGCACGTCACCAGGATGTTCTGGGACGCGACGCCGGACTCCCTGCGTGGCTTCGTCGCCGATCCCGCCTCCGGCTCGCGGCACAACCGCGGCGCGGCCGTGGACGTGACGCTGTACGACCTGGCGACCGGCGAGCCCGTCCGGATGCCCAGCGGCTACGACGAGTTCACCGAGCGCGCCGCGGCGGACTATCCGGGCGGCACCGAGCGGCAGCGCCAGCGCCGGGCGGCGCTACGCGGCGCCCTCGAGGCCGAGGGGTTCAGCGTTCTGGCGGGAGAGTGGTGGCACTTCGACTATCGGGACTGGCGTTCGTATCCGATCCTGAACCTTGCGTTCGAGAAGCTCTAGCGGGGAACCGGATTGGCCCGCGAGGATTGTAATCAACTACAGCACAGTTTATTCTAGTTGGTTGGTGGGTGGGTGCCGGCTCGCTCGAATCGAGCCGGAGGAAGGGAGAGACGCTTGAACATAGATCATCTGCGGCACGCCAACCCGGGCAATTACTGGGATTGGGCGGTGCCGTTCGACGCCTGGGTGGACGCCGCCCGGAAGCAGCAGGACATGTGGGATGGCTACTACCGACGCGCGCGCGTTCCCGAGGAGCTTCTCGAGCGCGCCACGCGCATCGGCGGCAAGTGGCGCTTCCTTGTCATCGCCGAGGACTGGTGCGGCGACGCCTTCAACACCATCCCGTTCCTGCAGAAGTTCGTGGACGCGATCGAGGGCTGGGAGCTGCGGTTCATCCGCCGGGACGAGAACCCGGAGCTGATGAACCGCTACCTGACCGACGGCGCGCGCTCGATCCCCATCGTGGTCGTCCTGAACGAGGACAACGAGGAGGTCGCCTGGTGGGGCCCCCGGCCCGAGGAGCTACAGGCCTACTTCAAGTCGCACAAGGGCGTGATGGAGGGGCGCGACTTGTATAAGAACCTGCGCGCCTGGTACGTGCGCGACCGCGGCAAGACGACGCTGGCCGAGCTGATGGACCGGCTGGAGGAAGAAAGCGCGGGGGTGCACAGTTGACGCTTTCCAGCCTGCGCAATACGTCCGATGACAAGCTGGTCGCTGGCGTCCGCATCTTCCTGGCGGTGATGTTCCTCATGACGGGCGCCATGAAGCTGCTCGTGCCAGTGCTCGCCGAGGCCTGGGCGGGTCAACTGCTGGCCGCCGGCATTCCCCTACGCGAGCTCTCGCGCTTGACCGTGCCCTACCTGGAGCTGGCTCTGGGCGCGCTGCTCGCTGTCGGGGCGTTCGTTCGCCCGGCGGCTGCGACGGTGATCGGAATCATGGCGGTGGCGACCTACGTGCACCTGGTCGTCGATGATCCGTCGTTGTTTCCTCTACAGCCGAGTGAGCCGATCATCCCGTTGATCGTTATCGCGCTGAGCCTGGTCGTCCTGCGGCGGGGCGCAGGAGCCCGGAGCCTGGATCTGAACGCTACGCGCAGGTCTTCGTAGTCGCCAGATCCTGATACTCGAAGGCAACTCGGAGGTCGCTTCGTGATGAGGGTAATTTCCGTCAACGTCGGGCTCCCTCGCGAGGTGACCTGGAGGGGCAGGAGCGTGACCACGGGCATCTTCAAGTCGCCGGTGGAGGGCCCGGTCGCGCTCCGGAGGCACAACCTCGAAGGCGACCGACAGGCCGACCTCTCGGTTCACGGCGGCCCTACCAAAGCCGTGTACGTCTATCCGACCCAACACTACGATTACTGGAGGGCCGAACTCGAGGACGAGGACCTCTCCTGGGGCGGCTTCGGGGAGAATCTCACCGTCGAAGGGGTCGCTACGGACGATGTCTGGGCCGAGGAGGCCGTCAGCATAGGCGATGAGTTCCGGGTGGGCAGCGCCCGTTTGGTCGTGACCGAACCTCGCATGCCATGCTTCAAGCTGGGGATTCGTTTCGGCCGCGCGGACATGGTGAGGCGTTTTCTGAAGAGCCGGCGCACCGGGTTCTATTTCGGCGTGGTCGAGGAGGGCGTGGTTCAGGCCGGTGACCTGGTCGAGCGCATCGTCGAGCACCCCGCCGGCCTGCGCGTTGCCGATGTCACGCGTCTCTACACGACGCAGAGGACGAACGCGGCGCTACTGAGAAAGGCGATCTCGGTGGAGGTCCTGCCGGTAAGCTGGCGCGACCACTTCGAAGTCCAGCTCGACCGGCTCTCGCGTCCCTGACGAAACTACTGGCCTCTGCCTTCAGGAACGGTGGCTTCGGCGCCCGCCTCTCGGTAGCCTCTGGCGGCGTCCTCCAGCATCGCATCAAGCTCTTGCTCGGAAAACCAGCTGCCGTTCGCCATCGCCCCCGCCAGCTCCGAAGTATGGCGCACGTCCTCCAGGGGATTGGCTTTCAGCAGTATCAGGTCCGCCCTTCTCCCAACCTGCACGGTTCCGAACTCGTCGGAGGCCTCCAGGAATTCCGCGGCACCACGCGTTGACGCCGCGAGGGCCTCGAACGGCGTCAGGCCGGCCTCCACGAAGAACCCCAGCTCCTCGTGCACGGAGAAACCCGGCAGGACAAAAGAACCCGGCGCATCCGTGCCTACGACAAGGCGTGCTCCAGCACCGTGCAGGGCCTTGACGGCAATGAGCATCGTCTCGAGACCTCGCTGCATGATCGTTGGATCATTGCTCTCCGAGGTATAGAAATCGGCACTCCGTTCCCACCTACTGCGATTCTGTGGCGAAACGTAACGCATCGTCGGATCTGATAGCCTCTTGTCGAACTCGGCCGCGTCCGCCGCCCCGATTCTGCGTACCGAAAGCGTTGGGCAGATCCAGACCCCGGCCGCAGCCGCCTTGGCGGAAAGACTCGCTATCTTCGAGCGGTCGGCCTGTTCGTAGCGATCGAGGAAAAGCCCTCGCCAATCCCGCATGGTCCTGTCACCCCACATGTCGACAAACCGCGCACGGACTGGTGAGTCATCGGGTAGGAGTGCGACCATGAAGTCCGCCATATGCTCGAAGGACCGCTGCCCACTGTTCAGTGCGTTCTCCAGGCCCAGGCGGCTAGGAGCGTGGCCGTAGACACGAATCTCGTGCCTGGCGGCAGCGGCCAGCACAGCTTCATAGGCCTCAGGTGACATGTTCGCGAGGACCTTGATTCCGTCGTAGCCGGCCTCTTCCTGCGCTGCCACCTCCTGTTCGGCCTCTTCGGGCGTTTCGATGGCGATGCTGCCCCCCCAGTACGGAGGTTCTCCATCGAGGATCGGTCCCGTGGTGTAGATCCTCGGTCCGACGAGGACGCCCTCCTCGATTCGCCCTCGCCACTCGAGGATCTCCGGATTCCCATGCATGTTGCGAACGGTGGTCACGCCGTTGGCGAGGAAGAGGGAGAGTATGAAGGGGTCGGAGACGCCGTCATTTGAGAGGTGGACGTGCATGTCGGCGAGCCCGGGCATGAGGTACCGACCGCGGCCCTCGATCACCAGAGACACATCCTCGGGCAGCTCCGTCGCATCCGCCGGACCGATCGAAGCGATCCGCCCGTTCTGCACGATCACGGTCTGGTCCGGGATCACCCGCTCCCGATCCATCGGTATCAGGTTCACATGGGTGATCGCGATTGCGCTCTCAGACGCGTTGGGGTCTTGCGAGGGCGCGCACGCTTCGGAGAGGAGACAGGCAAGTGCGACGATGCCGATCGCTTTGTGGTCAGGCATTGTCACCCGCCTCTCCGGCAGTGGGTCGGTTGCCTGTAACAAATTCTAGCACGTCTTCTCGCGACTTGCGCGCGGCGTCGCGCCCGGAAACCTTCGTCCCCGTTTCCATCGACCGATGAGGCGTGCGATTTCCTGGATAGAGCAGATTCTACCCGATGAGGCGACAGGCCTCCTGAAGAGGGAACTGGCCCGGGCCGTCAGGAGGGCTGGGCGGGTGTGGAACATCGTCCAGGTCATGAGCCAGAATCCGCGCGTGATGCGGACCAACATGGACCATTACGCGGCGCTCATGTTCGGTCCGTCCCCCCTGACGCGCGTGCAAAGAGAGCTCCTGGCCACGGTGTGCTCCGCGGCGGTGAACTGCCGCTACTGAACCGAGGGCCACGCCGAGGACCTCCGTGCCGAGGTCGAGGAGGGGTTCGTCAGCGCTGAAGAGGCCGACCGCTGGGTGCACCAGATCGTCCGGAACTGGCGCGAGGCGGAACTCTCGGATGCGGACCGTGCGCTGTGCGAGTTCGGGACCAAGCTCATGCTCCTGCAGAGTCCGATGACGCAGGACGATGTGGAGGGGCTTCGCTCACACGGCTTCGACGACGCCGCCATCCACGACGCGGTCCAGGTCGCCGGCTACTTCGCCCTGATGGTCAGGGTCGCGGAGGGCCTGGGCGTCGAGCCGGAGAGCTTCATCCGGCGTTGGGGGCAGGAAGGCACCGGCGCGGCGGAGGGTGAGTTGACGCCATGAAGCTTCTGGCTACCAGGAAGACCGATCAGAACCGGGCGGTGATCGACCCCTGGACGCTCGTCCATTTCTCGGCCGGGCTGGCCGCCGGTCTCGTTCGGATCCCCCTGCGCTGGACTCTTCCGGCGGCGATCGCCTACGAGCTCTTCGAGCAGTACCTGGAGCGGAAGAAGGTGGGCCAGGAGATGTTCGAGACCTCAGGGCCCGAGAGCATCCGCAACGCCGTCGTGGACATCGCCGTACTTGCCGCGGGGCAGCGGCTGGGAGAGATCTGGAACGAAACCTAGTGTACCGTTGCAGAAGTCCCGTAGGCATTCGGCTCGCGCTGCATCCCGCGGATGCGGCGTTGGAACTCCTTGCCGTAGCGACGGCTACGGCGCGTCGTTC
>JBDLIA010000037.1 GCA_039715185.1 Gemmatimonadota bacterium | reverse complement strand
GTCACGGCTCGGCAGAGAGCCCTTCGGCGTGGCGCACCTGATGCGCGACGTGCTCCGCTACGGCAGCCGCCCGGTCTTCCTGCAGGAAGTGCTTGGAGGACACGCGGTGCAGCCGGTCCACGCCGGTCACGCGCTGCGCCGGCACCCCGTACTTCAGCAGCGGGAGCGCGGGATCGTCCTCGCCCCACACGAACTGCACCGGCACGTCCAGATCACGTACCGCCCGCACGTACAGCTCCTCCTTTTCGGGCGTGGTCTCGAAGCTCCGCATGATCCGCAGGAAGGCCCTGCCGCCGTCGCCTCGGCGCAATAGATCCACGTGCACCGCGAGCTCCTCGGGTGGAGCGGCCGCGCGATCGTTCACGCCGAGAAACCACACGACGCGCGTGAACAGAAAGCCCGAGAGCGTCGCCAGGTAGGCCTCGCCGACTCCGCGCCACTCGAACGGCCGCATGACCCAGGGTTTGCGGAAGCCCTCCAACCCCACCAGCAGCGTGTTGAGGATCGTCAGCGACCGGATCCGGTCCGGGGCCCGCGCCACCACCTCGAACCCCACGGGACCGCCGATGTCGTGGACCACCAGGTGAAACCGGTCGAGCCCCAGGGCGTCCAGGGCCGCCAGGGTCCAGCGGCCGAGTCCCGTCCAGCTGTAGTCGAAGTCGCCCCCGGGCCTGTCGGCGAGGCCCATGCCCGGAAAGTCGAAGGCGATGCCACGCAGCCCCCTGGCGGCGAGTTCCGGCACCACCTTGCGATACAGGTAGCTGGAAGTGGGGACGCCGTGCAGGCACACGACGGGGGGGCCCGACCCCTCCTCGCGCACGAAGCTGGCCACGCCCGCCGTCTCGAAGCGGCGGCCCGCGGCGCGGTGGGCCTCCAGGTGCTGTGCGGCGGTCGGCATGCGTGCCTCCGGGGTCGCGGCGACTGCTGGGAACTGCTGGGACGTGAACTCCGCGCGCGCCCTGGCCGCCTCTAGTCCACTAGCTCACCGCGGCGATGATGCGCTCTATCTGGCGCCGATGCACGAGGTCGTGGCCCGCGTTCAGCGCTATCATGTGCGGCAGCCGCTCCTCGCCTCGTTCGGCGTGCACGCCCACCCGTTCCATGTCGGCGGGGGTCGCGCGCTCGAGCAGCCAGAGGTTGGCGTCGCGCATGACCTGGAAGACGCGGAGCGCGTCCCGGGGATCGCGTTCCTCGTAATGGAAGGCACGGGCGAAGGCGTCCTGATCGTAGCCGGTGAGCGGGGCGCGATCGTGCGCCAACACCATGCGGACGCGGTAGGCCCACACCGCCTCGGCGTCGGCGAGGTGCTGGATCGCGTGGGCGACCGACCATTTGCCCGGAGCCTCCAGCCGCCGCAGCGCCGACGGGTCCGTGCCATCCACCACGGAGCCCAACCAGGGGCCGGTCGCGCGCAGGACCTCCATCGGATCCCGATCCCCCAATAGCTCCAGCACCGCCGCTATGTAGGCGTCAGCGGCTTCCCTGGCGCCGGATGCGGGGTTCGTGAATACCGACATCGGCTAGTCGGTCGCGGGCTCGCCGGGCTTGCTCGACAGGAGCTCGGGCCCGTCCCCGATCACGAATCGACGCCAGGCCGCCTCGTGCTCCGGGTCGACGAGGGAATCGCGCTCGAGCATTCCTTCCACGTGCCGCTCGAAGCTGGCGCTCATGGGCGTGGGCTTGATCCGCCACCATTCCTGGACGCCCGGGTGGGACAACCACCAGGCCAGCGCCTCGCTCCAGCGCGTCCAGACCTCTTCGGCGAGCGCACCGTCTGCGGCCGTGTGGTACATGAACTCGGTCGCGCCGAAGAGCTCGTACATGGCCCAACTCAGGCGCAGCCTCTCGCTCCGCCGCAATTCGGCCGGGTCGGCGGCACCCACGACGACGATGCGGTTCAGCTCCGCGTCGGCCGCCAGGCGCGACTGCAGCGTGGACATGCGGTCGAGCACGCGGGCGTAGTTCTCGCTCTGCAGCGTTCTGGTGTTCTGCCGCACCTGGTAGGCCAGGTATATGAGCGTGACGACGACGAACGCGCCGCCCACGAACTCGCCGAGCTTCGCAAGGGTGTCGAGGTCCATCACGTCACCGTGATCGGGGCCGCACCCCCTATAGCGCGACCCCGTTGTCGTTCAGTATCGACCACACCTTGTCGGGCGTAATCGGGATGTCCATGTGCCGCACGCCCAGGTGGGCGAGCGCGTCCACCACGGCGTTCGCGATGGCCGGCGGCGCGCCGACCGTCGCCGATTCGCCGACGCCCTTCGCGCCCAGCGGGTGGTGCGGCGAAGGGGTTACGGTGTGAAACGTCTCCCAGTGCGGCGTCTCCATCGCGGTCGGCACCAGATAGTCCATGAAGCTGCCGCCGTGGATGTTGCCGTTCTCGTCGTAGGAGATCTCCTCCATCAGCGCGGGTGCCAGCCCCATGGTGAGGCCCCCGTGAATCTGCCCCCGGACGATCATCGGGTTGATGATGTTGCCGCAGTCGTCGACCGCCACGAAGCGTCGCACGTGGACCTCTCCGGTGCCGCGGTCGATGTCCACCACGCAGATGTAACTGCCGAACGGGAAGGTCAGGTTCGGCGGATCGTAGTAGTGCACCGCCTCCAGGCCCGCCTCCAGGCCCTGCGGGTGGTTGGTGTATGCCGCGAACGCTATGTCCTGAATGGTGACCGACTTCTGCGGCGCACCCTTCACCGAGAATTTGCCGATCTCCCACTCCAGATCCTCCTCGCTTACCTCGAGCAGGTGGGCGGCGATCTTCTTCGCCTTGTCCCGGATCTTGCGGGCGGCCATCGCCGCGGCGGCTCCGGCCGTCGGCGTGGACCGGCTGGCGTAGGTGCCGAGCCCATAGGGCGCGGTGTCGGTGTCGCCCTCCTCGACCTGCACGTGCTCCGCGGGCAGACCCAGCTCCTCGGCGACGATCTGCGCGTAGGTCGTCTCGTGTCCCTGTCCCTGCGACTTCGTGCCGAAGCGGGCGATCGCCTTGCCGGTCGGGTGGATCCGTATCTCGGCCGAATCGAACATCTTGATGCCCAGGATGTCGAAGTCCTTCGAAGGGCCCGCGCCGACGACCTCGGTGAAGCTGGAGATGCCGATCCCCATGAGCTCGCCGCGCTCGCGCTTCTCGGCTTGCTCCTTACGCAGCGCGTCGTAGCCGATCTCGTGCTTGGCCTTGGCCAACGCGGCGTGGTAGTCCCCCGAATCGTATTCCCAGCCGAGGATCGACTGGTAGGGAAACTGGTCCTTGCGGATGAAGTTCTGCTCGCGTAGCTCGGCCGGGTCGCGGCCCAGCTCCTGGGCCATCACGTCCACGATGCGCTCGATCGCGTGCACCGCCTCGGTCACGCGGAAGGAGCACCGGTAGGCGATGCCGCCCGGGGGCTTGTTCGTGTACGCTCCGTCCACCTCGGCGAACGCCTGCTTCAGGTCGTAGGAGCCCGTGCAGATCGAAAACAGGCCGGCCCGCCATTTGGAGGGCTGGGCGGCGGCGTCGGTGTAGCCGTGATCGGCCAGCGTCTTGATGCGCAGGCCGGTGAACTCGCCGTCGTCCTTGGCGCCGAGCTCGACCGTCATGTGGTAGTCGCGCGCGAACGAGTCGGCCTGGAGGTTCTCCATCCGGTCCTCGACCCACTTGATCGGCTTGCCGATCACCACCGAAGCGGCGATGGCGATCACGTAGCCCGGATACACGGGCACCTTGCCCCCGAATCCGCCGCCGATGTCGGGCGCGATGACCCGGATCCGCTCTTCGGACAGGCCGACGTGTCCGGCGACGAGCGCGAGCACGGTGCGCACCGCGTGCGGCGCCTGCGTGGTCAGATGGACGGTGAGCTGGTTCGTCGCCTTGTTGTAGTCGGCCACGCAGCCGCAGGTCTCGATCGACGCCACGTGGATCCGCGGGATGTAGATGTCCTCCTTCACCACCACGTCGGATTCGGCCAGCGTCTTCTCCGTGGCCTCGCGATCCCCCGCTTCCCAGTGGAAGATGTGGTTGTCGGTCTTGCCCTCCTTGTCCGTGCGCAGCACGGGCGCGTCCGGCTCCAGCGCCTTGAACGGATCTACCAGCGGCGTCAGCGGCTCGTACTCCACCTGCACCGCCTCCACCCCGTCAGCGGCGGCGTAGCGGTCGGTGGCGATGACCGCCGCGACCTCCTGCGCCTGATACATGACGCGGTCCGTCGGCAGCACCATCTGCGTGTCCGACATGAGGGTCGGCATCCAATGCAGGTTGTACTGCTCGAGCGTTTCGCCCGTGATCACGGCCAGAACGCCGGGGATCTTCAGCGCCTCGGAGCTGTCGATCGACAGAATCTTGGCGTGCGCGAACGGGCTCCGGACGATGTCCATGTAGAGCATGCCGGGGAGCTGTACGTCGTCGACGTAGTGTCCCTGGCCGCGGATGAAGCGGGGGTCTTCCTTGCGCTTCATCGAATGACCCATGCCGCAGACGGCGGCGGAAGTCTTCGGTGCCATCATGCCCCCCCGTTCAGCTGCGCCGCCGCGTGGCGGATGGACTCGACTATGTTCACGTAGCCCGTGCACCGGCACAGGTTGCCGGAGATGGCGAGCCGGATGTCGGCCTCGCTCGGATTCGGGTTCTCCTTCAGCAGCGCGACGGCCGTCATCATCATGCCCGGCGTGCAGTAGCCGCACTGCAGCCCGTGCTTCTCCCAGAAGCCCTCCTGGACGGGGTGCAGCCCGTCGGCGGTTTCGAGCCCCTCGACGGTCTGCACTTCGTGCCCGTCGGCCTGCACCGCCAGGACGGTGCACGACTTGGTGGGCACGCCGTCGACCAGAACGGTGCACGCTCCGCAGTGGGTGGTGTCGCAGCCGATGTGCGTGCCCGTCATCCCCAGCTCGTCGCGGATCCAGTGGACGAGCAGGGTGCGGGAGACGACCTCTCCGGCCTTCTCCACCCCGTTCACCGTGACGCTGATTTGGTGCTCGGCCATGTCAGTTTCCCCCCGCTCGCTCGAGAGCGGTCCGTATCGCTCGTTCGGCGAGGACGCGGGCCATGGTGGTCTTGTACTCCACGGAGCCGCGCCGATCGGCGGACGGCGACGCGGCGGTGGAAGCGAGGCGGGCCGCCTCCGCGATGGCGTCGTCGCTCGGCGTCTGCCCGACCAGGAACGAGCCCGCTTCCCCGGCGAAGACCGGCTTGTTGCCGGCGTTGGTGAGCCCGATGCCGGCCGAGGTCACCGTGCCGTCAGAGCCGAGGCGGAGCTGTACGGCGGCGCCCGCGGCGGCGAAGTCGCCGACCTTGCGCTCCAGCTTGAGGTAGGCTCCCCCGTCTCCGCTCTGGTGAATCGGAACGCGGATCTCGGTGAGGATCTCGCCCGTGCTCAAGGCCGTGCCGAAGAAGCCGGTGAAGAACTCGCGGACCGCGATCACGCGCTCCCCGGCGGCACCCGTCGCGACCACCTCGGCGTCCAGCGCAAGCATGGTCGCCGGATGGTCGTTGGCCGGATCGCCGTGGGCCAGATTGCCGCCCACCGTGGCCCGGTTGCGCACCAGGGGGTCGGCGATGACGCGCGCCGTATCCAGCAGGATCGGGTAGCGGTCGCGGAGCACGTCGCTGCGCTCCAGCGCCGTCTCCGTCGTGCGGCCGCCGATGAGGAGCCGGTCGCCCTCCTCGCGGACGTACTCGAGCCCCTCGATTCGGCCGATGTCCACGAGGTCGCTCACCTCTCCCAGGCGCAGCTTGAGGAGCGGCAGCAGGCTCTGGCCGCCCGACAGGATTTTCGCTTCCTCGCCCAAGGAGCCGAGCAGCGCGATGGCTTCCTCTAGCGTGGCTGGCGCGTGGTAGTCGAACGCCGCTGGAATCATTCGGTCCCCTCCTTCGAATCTTCCCGGTCTGCTTCCGCCTCGTCCGTCCCGTCCCCTCGTCTTGTGATCTTTCGGACCGCCCTGCCGATGGCCCTTTTGCCGGCCGCGGCCCCCACCTTCAACGCGTTGATTTCCTCGGGCGCCTCGGTGTACGCCCCCGCGTCTGCCCCCGGCCCGAGCCTCGCCGCCGCGCAGTCCACGAACTGCCCGAACATGTGGTCGCTGATGTCTTCTATCATGCCGCGCCCGAACTGCGCCAGGATGCCGCTGACGTTGACCGCGGCGGTCACGTCCACGTCGGTGCCGCCGGCGGCGTTGGCCGCGAGAGCGCTGGTCATCCGCATCTCCGCGCCGCCCTTCCCCTTGGTCTCCTGCCCCGAAGCGACGATCTCGGCGACGAGCGCGTCCCGGTCGAGCCGATCGAAGCGGATCTTGCCTTTGTAGTTCGCGGTCACGGGGCCGACCTTGATCTTCATCAGGCCTCCGTGTGTGACGTCGTCGATCCGGTCCGTGATGGAGGCGCCGGGGAGGCACGGCGCCACGGCGTGCGGGTCCGTCAGGAAAGCCCAGACCTCGGCCGGTGGCGCGCCCACGGAGAAACTCTTCCTGATCTCGATCGCCACCGGAGCCTTCCGCTGAAGATGGTGCCGCGACGGGGGTCCCCAAGCTGCTCCGCGGGGTGCCCTCTTCGCAACCGGGTGGGCGGCCGACTCAGGAAGACGGCAGGGCGGCCACGAAGCGTTCCAGCGATTCCAGGTCGTGGGCCGGCGCGAGATCGTCCACGTACGGAAGCGCCGCGCGCATGCCGCGCGCGAGCGGCTCGTAGCGCGCGTCGCCCATGAGCGGATTCAGCCAGATGACGCGGCGCGTGCGCCGGGCGATGATTCGCATCGCCGCCGCCAGACGCTCGGGCTCGCCGCGATCCAGTCCGTCGCTCAAGATCACCACGACGGTGGTCGGTCGCAGGGGGTGCGCGTCGGCGAATTCGGCCAGCGCGTCGCCGATCCGGGTTCCGCCCGACCAGTCGGGCACCTCCAGCGACAGCCGTTCCAGCGTGGCCGCGACGTCCGCCGGCTTGAGCCACGGCGTCAGCCGGACGAGCGAGGTGTTGAAGGCGTAGACTTCGCAGCGGCTGCCGGCGGCGCGCAGCGCCAGCGTGAAGGTCAGCAGAAACCGGCTGTAGGCGTCCATTGAGCCGCTCGTATCGCATAGCGCGACGATCTCCGGTGCGTCGCGAGCGCGCGCCCTGCGGGCCAGGCGGAGGACCTCGCCTTCGGTCCCTATGGCCCGCCGCAGGCTCGCCCGCAGGTCGGCACTGCCCCGCGAACGGGTGGGCACCAGACGCCGGCTGCGCCTGCTCGCGAGCCGCCGCGCCAGTCGCTCCATGATGCGCGTCATGCGCCTCAGCTCAGCCTCGGACCACCTGTCGAACGGCTTCTTCCGGAGCAGGGCGTCGGGGGAGTACGCAGGCGCGCCGGCGGCCTCGACCCAGGGGCGCGCGTCGACCGGCGAATCGGGATCGAGGCGCATCCCGCCGCCCCGCGCGGCCGGAGGCCGGGCTGCGGCGCGGGTGGTCAGGCCCCGCGGACGACCCGGGCCGCGCCGGCTTTCCCAGAAGCGCTCGAACTCGAGGTTGTAGCGCGCCCAGCGAACGCGCGGAACGCGCATGGCGATGCGAAGCCCGATGCGCACGTCCTCGCGGATCGTGACGTCGAGGGCGTCCAGCGCCGCGGCGCCGTCCAACTCCTCGCGCATCGATACGGGAACGTCTGACGAGCGCAGCACATCGCAGAACGCGGCGAGCCGCGCTGACAGCGGCGCCGCCCGATCTGGCCCCGCCACCGGCGCCACCCTCACGCTGTCGCGCGGACGCCGGCCTCGCGCAGGAGCGCCTCGGTGCCGAGAGACGCTATCTGTCGGGCGTCCGCGCGGTCCTTGATGATGCACCCCAGCGTGTCCCGCACGACCTCCGGATCCAGCAGGGTCCGCTCCAGCCCCAGGAGCGCGCGCGCCCAGTCCAACGTCTCCGCCACGCCCGGCGTGCGCACCAGCGAGCGACCCCGCAGCGTGTGCATGAAGCGCGCGATGTCGCGCGCGAGCGCCCCGTCCAGCTCCGGCACGCGCGCGGTCAGGATGGCGATCTCCTTCTCCACGCTGGGATGATCTATGTACAGGTACAGGCACCGCCGCCGCAGCGCGTCGCCGAGCTCGCGTGTCCTGTTCGACGTGAGGATCACGTGCGGCACGTGGGCGGCGTGCACGACCCCGAGCTCGGGGATCGACACCTGAAAGTCGGACAGCACCTCGAGCAGGAAGGCCTCGAACGCGTCGTCCGCGCGATCGATCTCGTCGATGAGGAGCACCGCCGGACCCTCCTCCCGGGTGAGCGCCCGCAGGAGCGGCCGCTCGAGGAGGTACTCGCGGCTGAAGATCCGCTGCTCCAGCGCGTCCGCGTCGGCGCCGGCCGCCTGCTCGACCCGCAGACGGAGCAGTTGTCGCTGGACGTCCCACTCGTAGAGCGCGGTGTGCACGTCCAGCCCCTCGTAGCACTGAAGCCGGATCAGCTCGGTTTCGAGGATGCTCGCCAGGACCTTGGCGATCTCCGTCTTGCCGACACCCGCATCACCTTCCACGAGCAGCGGCCGGCCGAGCTCGCGCATCAGGTAGAGCGCGGTCGCGATGTCCGGTCCGGCTACGTATCCGTGCCGTTCCAGGCTCACGGCCAGATCCGAAATGCCGGCGTTCACGAGCCGGCGGCGCCGGCGTGCGCGGCCGGGTCCTGTAGAAAGCGCGCGCGGCAGTGGCCGCAGCAGAAGTAGTACGTGCGCCCGTCGTGCTCGGCGCGCGGCGTCTCTGGGCCCGGAATCACGCTCATTCCGCAGATGGGATCGATCTGCTCGGTCGACGCGGGCCCGACCTCGACACCCTCGGTGCCGGACCGCTCCGCGTCCCGCGAGCGGACCACCTGGACCATCTCCGCCAGGATGCTGATCGCGATTTCCTCGGCCGTCAGCGCGCCGATGTCCAGCCCCGCGGGGCTGGAGATTCGGTCGAGCGCCGATGGGTCCGCGCCCTGCTGCTCGAGAAACGCGCGAATCTCCTCGAACCTGCGCCCGCTGGCCACGACCCCCAGATAGTCGGGGGCGAGCGCCAGCGCCTGCGCCGCGGCGGGCTCGTCCCACTGCCCCTGTGTCGCGACCACGGCCAGGCACCGAGCCGAGCCCCGGGCCACGCCCTCCTCGAGCGCCTCCAGCACGCCCGCCGCTTCCGGAAAGGTCTCGCCGTCGGCGTCGGGATCCACCGCGGTCACCTGGTAACCCATGCCGGCCCCGAGCCTCACCAGCGCCCGCGCGACGGGGGTGACCCCGAACACGTAGAGCCCGGGGGTGGGCAGCGTCGGTTCGATATACACGTCCACGCGTCCCCTGCTGTGGCAGGTCATCGGAAACACCGTGATCCCGTCCGGCCGCGTGGCCCCGGGATCCGGATCGAGCGCTATCAGGCGGGGCTGCCCGTCGGCGAGAGCAGCCAGCGCCTCGCGGACCACCGTGGGCCGCGTACACGAGCCACCGACCCAGCCGTGGAACGAACCGTCCGCGGTGACGATCGCGGCGTCGCCCACCCGCGCCGACGTGGGCGGCTCGCGGCGCACCACCTGCGCGAGGGCGAACGGCTCGGCGGCAGCGGTCAGGCGCGCCGCGAGATCGAGGAGGTCGGGCTTCATCCTGGCCGAGCCCCCAGCGCATCCATGTCGGCCGGAACGTCCAGGTCCCGCAGCGCCTCCTTGGGCCAGCTCAGTATCTGCGCCTCGTCCAGGTGCGCCCGCACCAGGCGCTTGCCGCAACCCTCGCCCTGCATGGCGAGCAGCTCATCGAAGAGGGCTCGGTCGTAGAGCATCGGCGGCGCGTTCACGTCGCCGTAGCGCGACACGACCAATGGGGCGCCGCCGGTCCGGAAGGCGTCGATCAGCGCCGCCATCATGGACGTCTCCACCCTCGGCATGTCCGCGAGGATCACCATGGCGCCCGCGGCGTCGAGCGGAACCGCGCCCACTCCCACCTTCATCGATCCGTTCTTGCCGTCCTCCGCGAAGCGCGGGTTGTGGACGGCGCGACAGTCCAGGCCGGCCAACGCGGACTCGACGCGCTCGCGCTCGTGGCCGACCACGACGAGGACCGGCGCGAGACCGGCGTCGATCGCGCTTTCTACCGCGCGCCTCACGAGTGGCACCCCGTCCACCTCGAGCAGGAGCTTGTTCGTCCCGAGACGTCGCGAAAGCCCGGCGGCCAGGACGACCCCGGCGATGGGACCCGTACGCTCAGTCGGCATGGATCGGCCTTTCTCTGTCGCGGAGGTGCCGCGGTTCACGGCCGGAACGGACCGCGAGCATCTCCGCGACCACGCTCACCGCCACCTGCTCCGGGCCGTCCGCGCCGATGTCCAGTCCCACGGGCCCGAAAATTCTCGCCATCGCGGCGTCATCGAGCGCGGAGAAGATGTCTTCGCGCCGAGCCCTGGGTCCGAGCAGTCCAATGTAGGGCGCGTCTCTCCCTGCCAGGGCATGCACCCACCGCCGATCTCGCTCCAGGTTGTGGGTCATGACCACCGCGAACGTGTCGCCCAGCGCGCCCTCGGGGAGGCCGTCGGGATCCAGGAGCCGTGCGCCCGGGAAGCGCTCGGCGGTGAGGAACGCGGGGCGGTGGTCCGCGACCGCCACCCTGAAGCCCGCCTGCGCCGCGACGGCGGCCATGGCGATCGCGTCATCCCCGGCGCCGCAGATCAGCGCTTCGGGCGGCGGGCGCAGCACGTCGATGAAGGCGCTCAGGTCCCCGTCCGCCACGCGCGCCGGGTCGCCGCCTTCCAGCACCCCCTGCGCCGACCGCGCCAAGCGCTCGTCCAGCGCCCCGTCGCCCGTCCCGATCACGACCTCTCCGGCCTCGCCGATGACTGCCGACGCCGCCGCGCCCTCTCCCGAGGGCAGCGCCGTCGCCACGGCGAAGCGAACCCCGGCCGCGAGAAGCGCCCGCACACCGTCGACGAAACCCGCTGCGCCCTCCGGCGAGTAGGGCTGAATGAGAATCTCGACGGTGCCGTTGCATCCGAGGCCCAGCCCCCAGACGATGTCCTCGTCCGCTCCGGTATCGTAGCGACGCAGCGTGGACGCTCCGTCGTGGAGGGTGGCGAGGGCGATCTCGCGCACGTCGGCCTCCAGGCAACCGCCGCTGACGCCACCCGACGTGCGGCCATCTTCTTCGACCAGAAGCTTGGCTCCCGGCCTGCGGTAGGCCGATCCGGAAATGGACACGACGGTACCGACCGCGCAGCACCCACCCTCCCGCAGGATCGCGTGGACGCGATCCATCAGTCGCTCGGTTTCTTGCCAGTTCTTCATGCGGGGGACCGTGGATTCAGGGCGCGCTCGTGTCAGCGCCAGCGCGGCTGTCCGCCGGCGGGTCGCGAGGCCGGCAGCACCACCGGCTGCGCGACGAGCGCAAAGTCGACCACCGGCTCCACCGCGGCGAGGTCCAGCGGCTGGCTCTGCTCCTCGTAGCCTATCAGTTGGGCAGTCAACCGCACCGGATCGCCCGTCGCAAACAGCGTGATTTCGTACCGGCCATCGAGATCGGTCAGCGTCCGCAGGGTGGTACCGTCGACCGAGACCAGCGCGCCCGCGAGCGCCTCTTCGGTTCCCGCGTCCACGACTCGGCCGCGCACGATGACATCGTCCGCCGGCGGAGCGGGCGGCGCGGTGGCGCACGACCCGAACGGCAGCGCCGCGCCCACCACGAGCCAGGCGACCCGGCGTCGGGGCCGGGGCCTCGATACCGCCCGACCGGGACGGCCCTCCGTGCCGCGGCTACGTCGCGTCATGATCGATCTCCTGGGGGACGCTCTACGACCGGCGGAAACCTACGACCGCCAAGCACGATTGCCAGCGTAAGGCAACGCGCAGCCGCCGACCCTGTCAACGGCCGATTCGACCATGGACAAGCTCAGCGTAGGTGAAAGCTTCCCGACCCTCACGGCCGTCGCAGCCGGCGGGCGGACGTACTCGGTGCCGGCCGACCTGGAAGGACGCCGCGCCGTGCTGCTGTTCTACCGGGGCCGCTGGTGAAGCCACTGCCGTCGGCAGTTGGCCGACCTGCAGACTCACCTGGCGGAATTCGGCGAGCTGGACGCGAGCGTCATCGCGCTGTCCGCCGATCCGGCCGAGGGCGCCGCCGAAATCGTGGCCGAGTTGAGCCTCGATTATCGGGTGCTCTCCGACCTGGACGTGGAGGCGACCGCCGGCGCAATCGGCTGCTATACGGCCGAGACGATGGGGCCGGCGCACGTGCAGCCGGCGGGGTTCGTGCTGGACCGCGACGGCAGCGTCGTCCACGCGGTGTACTCCAGCGGCAAGGTCGGGCGCCTCACGGCCGAAGACGCGCTCGTCATGCTGCGCGGGCTCGTCTGACGAGGACCTGAACCGAGTCGTCAATGCCACGGGATGAACGACCCCTCGCGCCACCCTGGAGGCGACGTGAGGGGTCGTCTTGTTCACGCCCGGGCTTGCGGCTTCCGGGAGCTTACAGGCGATGCTCCTCCTTCAGCCGCTTATGGACCTCGGCGTTCTCCACCCACGGCTGGCGGTCGAAGTAGCTGTCCATGAGCCGCCTCGTCTCGCCGGACAGCAGCACGAGCGCGAGTAGGTTGGGCACGATGACGATCGCCAGCGCGATGTCGCCCAGCTCCCACGCCGCGGCCGGAGCGATGATCGTCCCCCCCAGGAACATCGCGACGTAGGCAAACTTGTACGGCAGCACCGCCTTCTTCCCGAACAGGTAACGGGCGCAGCGGTCGCCGTAGTAGCTCCACGATATGGCCGTCGAGATGCCGAACAGGATCACGGATATGATCACGATCCAGTGTCCGAAATCGCCGATCGGCGCCAGCCCCCTGCGGAACGCGAGCATCGTCAGCGGCGCGCCGCCCTCCGGCGCGTCCGCGTAGAGAATGGAGTAGGCGCTGCCGTCGTCGCCTCTCGCGTCGGCCCCCGGGTTGATCGTGCCGGTGAACGGCGTGGTCTGCTCGAGGTCCAGGTAGAAGCGGTCCACGATCACGTCGTGCCAGGCAAAAGCCGTTTCGCCGAGCGTCACCTGCTGCACGCCACCCACGACGCGAATCTCGGACGGAGCGTCCACCGCGACCGTTGATCCGACCTCGTCATCCACCATGCGGTAGGTCACGTCGCCGCCGGCCACCGTCATCTCGGACGGCACCTTCGCGTCCCACGTGCCCGTCATGATGATCACGAGCGCGGTCATCGAGACGATGACGATGGTGTCGATGAAGGGCTCCACCAGGCCGACCACTCCCTCGGACACGGGCTCGTCGGTCTTGGCCGCGGCGTGCGCTATCGGCGCCGAACCCTGCCCCGCCTCGTTGGAGAACAGACCTCTGTCCACGCCCCAGTTCAGCGTCACCAGGAGGGCCCCGATGCCGGTGCCCGCCACGCCCGCGCTCGGATTGAAGGCCTCGGTGAGTATCAACGAAATAGCGGGGAACAGCTCACCGATGTTGAGCAGGATGATAACGACGGCGCCCGCCACGTATATCGCTGCCATGACGGGGGCCAGGATACCCGTGACCTTTCCGATCCGGGAGATGCCGCCGACGATCACCAGCGAGATCAGGCCCGCCGCGACCAGCCCCGTGACGATGTTGGGGATGGCGAACGTCGACTCCATGGTGTCGGCCAGCGTGTTGGCCTGCACGGCATTCCCCGTAATGAAGGCCGTGAAGCCGAGCATTATCGCGAAGAACACGGCCAGCGGCTTCCACGCCCTGCCCAGCCCGCGCTCGATGTAATACATGGGGCCGCCGGAGACCGTGCCTTCCCATTTGTGGCCATCCTTGTCCTCTTCAACCGCGCGGTAGCGCTGCGCGAGGGTCACCTCGGAGAACTTGGTGGCCATGCCCAGCAGCGCCGTCACCCACATCCAGAACAGCGCGCCGGGCCCACCATAGTGGATCGCCCACGCGGCGCCAGCGATGTTGCCGATCCCGACGGTCGCCGACAACGCCGTGGTCAGCGCCTGGAAGTGCGTGACGTCGCCGGGCTCGGCGGGGTCGTCGTAGCGGCCGCTGGTCACGGCGAAGCCGTGGCCCAGCTTGCGGAACTGGACGAAGCCCAGCCGCAACGTCAGGAAGATCCCCGCCCCGAGCAGGATGATCACCTTGAACGGGATCGTCTCCCCGCTCACAGGCACCCCGAAACCGTCGAGGAAGCTCTTGGTCGCGCTGATTAACTGTTCGATGCCTTCCATGCCGGCTCCCGTCGAAGTCTTTGCGGTCGGGCAACATCGGGCGTAAGGCCACCGTCAGCAAGGGTCCAGGGGAACGCACGAGCGGCGTGCATGCGGACGGCCGGGGGTGAGGGCGCGGCTTGCCGGGTCAAGCGGGTGTCCCCCGCGGCGGGCACAACCTACCTTTGGAGCGCCCGCTGAGGCCCGCGGGCGAACCCTCCCCGTGGGCCATCGATCCTCACACGCTGGAGGACGTGGTGGCGATCAACACACAGAAAGCAGTCACCGGTGGCTTGGCGGCCGGCGTAGTGCTCGCCGTGCTGGACTTCCTGATCAACGGGGTGCTCTTCGTGGAGCAGAACGAAGCGGCGGCCGCCGCGCTCAACCCCGACCTTGCGGTGGACCCCACCGGGGGCCAGATCGCGATGTTCGTCGCCCTCGACATCGTGCTCGGGCTCATGATCGTCTGGCTTTACGCGGCGATCCGGCCGCGGCTGGGAGCGGGCCCCAAGACGGCGATGATCGCGGGAGTCTTCGTCTGGGCTGTAATCACGCTCATCTTCCTCTTCCAGACGGCGATGGGACTGTGGGAGATGTCCTACACCCTCACCTTCTCGGCTATCTTCCTCGTCGTCTTCCTGATAGTGGCGTACGTGGGAGCCGCGGTCTACAAGGAGGACGACGCCCCGGCGGCGCCCGCGACGCCGTCGTACTGACGACCGCTGGACGTGCCCTCCCCCGGGCGTTGACGCGTCCGGGGGAGAGATGCCGAACGGTTCAGGAGCCCCCGCCGTAGCGAGCTTCGGCGTCGGCCAGAGCCCTCTCGCATCCCATCCTCGCAAAACGTCTCGGCCAACCCGTGAGCTCGATCGCCTCGAGGCCGCGGAGTCGAGACCTGGCCAGCGTTACCGGGTGGTACGTCTCGGCTATCCGGGCACGTGCCACGATCCTCTGCCGGAGGAGCCCGAAACGGGTAGCCCGTCGAGCGAAGGCGATCTCCGCCGTGTGACAGACCTCCTCGATGCGTAGCCTGTGCGATTCGCTGGAGACTCCCCTGCTCTGGATGCGCGCGTGCGTCGCTTCGTGGACCAGCACCGCCGCCACGCTCTCGACCTTCGGAGTTCGGTCCAGAAAGATGGGATCCACTGTGCATAGATTCGGGCCCGATAGATAAGCGCCGTTTGCTCCCGGCAGGGCTTCGGAGACCATGATGCCTCGCAACTGGCGGACTCGGTCGAGGCTGCGGCGGTCAGTCCGGGCCAGCAATCTCAGCGAAGCAGCGATCAGCTCCAGCCGTGCCTCGTCGTTCTCCGGCCTCGTAACCGCGAATGAGCGAATCCGTACTCCGCACACAGCCCGCTCGGTGTAGCGGCTGACCAACCAGGCTATCCAGTTCAGGCTAAGGCGGATTCCTGCACGCACCCACTGGAGCATGGCCGACCTCCCGGCGGGCTGAACCGTGCGTCACCGACCCAACGTCGGGACGGAGCGCGCGAGGATCGCACACAGGCGCTCATTCTCAATACTCAGCCGGGGAATTCCGCCTTCAAAGGGCGGGCCGGAGAGCAAGCGGGAAGCTCGCCGCTACCCGGAGGCCCTCCTCAGCCGTCCTCTCCGGCCTCGCCCTCCCCTGCCGGCGCGCTCCAGGGAGGCACGATCCGGTTCATGCGCGCGTAGGCGATCGACTGCCCCAGGTGCTCGTGCATGTCGTTGCTCATGAGCGTGAGCGCGGTGCCGACATCGACCGTCAGACCGAAGAAGTTCACCTCCTTGGCACGATCCTCCTCCGAGAGCCCTCGGGCCAGCGCGATCAGGTGCGCGAAGGAACGATCGATCTCCGCGATGACGTCCTCCCCGGACAGCGCCGCCAGGCGACCCAGCTCGGGTCCGAAGCCGCCGTCGGCGGTCCAGTCCGGCTTGTCGAACCCCCACGCGGTCGGGAAGAGGGTGCCCTCGGCGGCGATCAGCGACATCACCTCGTGGACGGAGCGCACGCCCTCCATCGGGCGCCACTCCCAGGCCTCCTCGGGAAACGCGCCGGCTAGCGCGAGGAACTTGTCGCTGAGCTGCTCGAGGTTAGCGAGTTGCGCCTCTTCGGCCGTCTTGGTCCCGCCGCCCAGATACTGTGCGGAGAGCGGCGTGGCGATCACCGCCACGCTGGCGGCGGCGAGGGCGATCGAGCGGATTCGAATGCTGGTGGCGACGAGCATGATGGAAGCTCCGGCTCTTGGAGTTAGCGAGGGCCAGCACAAGAGTTAGGCCCCTTCATCTTTGCTGCGCGTCCGGGGCTTTGGTCAAGGGCCGTCGGCACGATCCCCACAGCGACCGCCCCGGCGGTGGGAGCCCGCCCCACAACTCATCGACCGACACCCGACGGCGCTCGCACGGCTCCCAGCGGCAAATTGGGAATTAGCCGAGGCGGAAGGTAGCGCGCGTGCCCCGCCCGCGATGTCCTGTCTCCCTCCTCCAAGCCGTATGCCGTACTACGGCTGTGCCCACCGACAAAGGAGGACAAATGAAACGGACGATAGCTCTGGCTCTCGTGGGAAGCTTCGCCCTGATCGCCTCCAGCGTGGTGGGACCAAAACATCTCGCCGCGCAAGGTTTGACGGTCACGGGGTATGCCGACTTCGAAGCTTTCGTGAGTGGGATCGGGTCGGATGACAAGGAGTTTTTCTTCGACAACCACCACGTCAACCTCATCTTGCTGGGCCAGATAACAGGTGACCTGTTCGCTGCCGCCGAGATCGAGTACGAGCATGCGGGCGAAGAGATCGCCCTCGAGTACGGATACTTCGGCTACACCGGATTGGGTGATGTCCGCATATTGGCGGGCAAGTTCATCGTGCCATTTGGACGATTCAACAGGGACCTGCACCCGACCCCGATCAACAAGCTCATCGGTCGACCGCACGGCTTCAGGGACATCTTGCCGCAGACCTACAACGACGTGGGGCTTTGGATCACGGGCGGAGTTGCAGTCGATGACGACAATCGAGTCGTCTTCGACGTATTCGCCGTGAACGGATTGCTCGGTGAGGATGGCGGCGGGATCCGTGGCTTCAGGGACAACGATCGGGAAAGGGCCGAAGGGGGGATCGACGACAACAAGGCCGTCGGCGGCCGTCTCGGCCTGGAGCTTCCATACATGGGCTTCGACGTAGGCGGATCAGTCTATCATGGCAAATACGCCGAGTCGGAGGCCGAGGAAGATCTGGACCTGACCCTCTTCGGGGTCGACGCCTCCTATCAGAGACAGGGATTCGTGCTGCGCGGTGAGTGGGTGCGCGCCAGCCAGGACGCGACCGGCGGCGACATGACGAAGTCTGGCGGTTACGTGCAGGCCTCCTACCTGGCGACTCCCCACGTGGAGCCGGCCATTCGCTACAGCGCGAGATCGATGCCCGGGGAAGAGGATGATCTGAGCCGCGTGGTTGCCGGCTTCAACTTTCACATCGGGGCGGCCGCCATCGTCCGGGTGGACTACATCTTCAACATGGAGCAGGACGGCTTCGAGACGGACAACGACGCGTTCGCGTTCCAGTCGAACATTCTATTCTAGAGTCCGGAGAGAGAACCATGTCGAAAGTCATGCGATGCATGCTCGTTGCCGGGCTCGGAGCTACCGCGGCGATTGCGCTCCCGCAGCCGGTTTTCGCTCAGCGTTCGGGGGTCGAAACCTGGTCCGTCAACTGTGCGCGATGCCACAACGTTCAGCCTCCCGACCGCTATTCCTCGGCGGACTGGGCGTCGATCGGCACCCACATGGCGATCACGGCGAGGCTGACAAAGGTCGAGATCGACGCGGTCCTGTCATTCTTGATGTCTGGCGCGCGCGACGTCACGCCGGAAGCCGGCCCGAGTTTGAGGTTTGCCGATCCTCGGATGGTGTACGCCCAGCAATGCGCGGCCTGTCATGGCGAGGGCGCCGGAGGCGATGGGCCGGCTGCCAGGGCTTTCAACCCTGCGCCGACCGACCTGAGCACGCCCGATTTCTGGGCGTCTCGCTCGGACGCGCAGATCGACTCGGTGATCGCATTCGGCAAGAATGCGATGCCGCCCCAAGGCAGAGTGCTCGACACCGAGACCCGCATGGCCCTGATTCGCTACCTGCGGGAGCTGCACGCGGGGAGTTAATGAGTGAGGCGGGGCCGTACAGTGGATTCCCAGTGGCCCGCCGGCGACCAGCCAAGTCGCCGGCGGGCGTGTTTGTAGGAAGCGTTCGTCGATGGCGCGCGCGCCGGCCTTACTCCAGCGGCTTCCACTCTTCCACTTCGAACACTCGGTAGCTGCCCGAAGAAGAGCGGGCCTCGGCGCGGACGAAGTAGGGAGCCTCCCGAGAGATCCAGAAGATCAACTCGCTGCCGGGGCCCCGGCTGGTCACGGTCCGGTACGCGTCGAACTCAGGTGCGCCCGGGATCGAGACGCCTTCCCGGCCCACGACTTTGATGGTCTGGCTCACTTGGGCCGGGTTCGTCGTGCCTCCCCAGCCGAACCCGGGGAACGTCGCCTCGAAGCCTGGCTCGAGCGGGAATGCGGAGAAGAGAAGACCCGATAGGCTCGCAAACACGGGGTCGTCGAACACCAGCGAGAAGTACTGGGAGGGTCCCTCGGGCGTCGAGACGTATACCCCGCTCACTTGCGCGCCGTCAAAGTCCAGGTGGCCGAAGCCGCCGGGAGCGCCGCCGGTGTGGAAGGCCCGATATGCCATGGTCGCCCGGTCCGCGACCCGGACCGTCGTGAACACGACCGCGTCCACCGTATCGTACCAGACCTGGGTGAAGCGCAGCAGGCTCCCGGCGTCCTGCTCGACGAGCTCGACCTTTTCCCTGACCCTATTGCTCCGCCCCGCCACGCCGTCGCTCGTGTACGGCGTCGCCAGCCAGGTGACCTCGAAGGGCCGGATGTGGCTCCCGCTGACGCGAGCGTCTCCGACGCTGAGTCGAAGGGTGGAATCCTGGTCTTCGGGGGCTTGCGCACCGGTTGTAATCGGCGTGCCGATCGCTAGGGCCGCGAGGGCGGCGAAGGTCGTCAGGTAGAACTGGCGCATGAGGTTCTCCGGGGCGTGGGGCTGCTGAAGGGCGGGCCTCCTTTTGGTGAAAGTTTCCTTACACTTTGCTGAAACGATTGTTTCAACATTCTTGCGCTAGCGGATCACGCCGGCATCGACCCACTCAGCGTGTGCCAGAATAGCGTAGGTCCGCCCGTGGACGAGGCGATCTCCAGCATCCCCGCGGCGGCCTTAGCGGAGTAGGTCGGGTCCAGCGTGATCCCCGCTTCCGCGAACGCGGCCGTGGCGCGATCGCCAGCCTCGGTCGCGCGCCCGTACCCGCCGCCGAGCTGATCGTCTCGGATGACGGACCTCTCGAGGACCGGCTCGGCCTCGGGTACGTCGATGCCGGCGCGAGCCATTCTCCTGAGGGTGCGCACGACCAGGCGGCGGTACGCCCACTCGTTGGTGACGATGCGGCTGGTGATGCGCCAGCCGATGACGCGCGCCGCCAGCCCGGCCATCTCGGCCCCGATCGCGATGCCCGCCATCGTGCCCATCGTGCCGGTGGCCACGTGGATGCTCTGGGGCTCGGGCGCTTCCCGGGCGTGAATCTGGTCGGCCAGCTCGAGCGCCGCGTTGACGTAAGCGAGGGTGCCGGTCGGGTTCGAGCCGCCGGGAGGAATTACGGCGCTGGGCTGGCCGCGGTGGGCCATCTGGGCGCTGAGCGTCGCGACCGGGACCAGCTCCATTCGGCTCGTCACGCGGATCTCCGCCCCGGTCGCCTCCTGCGCCGCCATCACCGCGCGCACGTGATCGGTACGGTGCTGCGGGAAGAGCACCAGGGTCACGTCGAAGCCGAGCTGGCGTCCGTACACCGCGGTCGCCAGCGCGTGGTGGGAGCCGAACGCGCCCGCGGTGATCAGCCGGGTGGCGCCGTACTCCCGCGCGTGCTGCAGCAGGAACTCCAGCTTGCGCACCTTGTTGCCGCCGTAGGCCGCGCCTGTGAGGTCATCGCGCTTGATCCAGATATCGGCGTCCCAGGCGCCCGACGAATCGAGGGCCTCGACCGGAGTCGGCAGCGCCGCGAGAGGCGTCCACGGCAGACGGTCCGCGGCCCACGGGTAGGCCCGGAAGAGGGGACGGTCGCGCGGGACGGGGCGCGGTGCGAGATCGGCTGCCATGACGTCGGAGACTGTGCCGCCCGGCCGAAACCGGCGCAAGCGGGTTCGAGCCTGGCTCTCCCTACTCCAGGGCCCGCCGCACCGCCGCGGCCGCGTTCACGATGCCGCCCGTAACCGACAGCTCCCCGAACTGCACGACGCCGCCGGCCTCGCCCGGCCTGACCACGGTCTGTCCGCTCAGGTCGGTCGCCGTCTCCAGGATGATCGTCCGCACGTCCGCGGGGCTCAGGTCCGGAAAATACGCCATGAGCAGCGCGGCGATGCCGCTGACCACCGGCGCCGCCAGGCTCGTACCGTCGTTGAGAGCGTAGTCGTCGTCGGGAGCCGCGGCGTAGATCGCCTGACCGGGAGCGAAGACGTCCACCTCTCGTCCGCCGTAGTTGCTGAAGGTCGCGGCGACGCTGTCCACGCTGGTCCAGGCGGACGCGCCCACCTCGATCCACAACGCGGCCTCGCCGCCCTCGGGATACGCGCGCGTCGGGAAGTTGGAGGCCACGGCCAGGTCCTCGCCGTCGTTGCCGGCCGCGTGGATCATGAGCACGCCACGGTCGTCGGCGTAGCGGATCGCTTCGGCCACCACGGCGCGGCCGGGGGAGAAGTCCTTGCCGAAGCTCATGTTGATGACGTGCGCGCCGTTGTCGACCGCGTACCGGATGGCGTTGGCGACGTCCTTGTCGCGCTCGTCGCCGTTCGGGACCGCGCGCACCGCCATGACGCGGACCGCATCCGCGGCGCCCTCGATCCCCACGCCGTTGCCCCGCTCGGCGGCTATCACCGACGCCACGGCGGTGCCGTGCGAGGGATCCGGCCCCTCCACGTCCGGCGTGCCGTAGTCGCGGTGGCCATACGCCAGCCAGTCGTCGCCGACCAGCGTACGCGGATTGAAATCCGGGTCCAGCCCGAATTCGGCCGTTTCGCGTATGGACTCGCCCTGCTCCGCCAGCGACTCTGCGTCCAGGCCGGCCGCCTCCAGTTGGAGGAACGCCTCGCGCGCGGCCATCACCTGCGGATTGGGACTGTCCAGCGAGGTCACGTTCTCCACCGTCGGGGGTGCGCCGACCGCGCCCTGGAGGATCTGGACGATGACCGGGTAGACCTGCTCGATCTGCGTGATCTGCGCGGCGACCGCTTCGACCTCGGCGCGCTCGGCGTCGAACTCGACGGCGATGTCCGCGCACTCCGCCTCTCCCGGCGACTCCAGCCCGGCCGCCGCGGCGCCGCCGGTGCACGCGGCGTGCAGGCGCGTGAGCTCGAACGTGTCGTAGTCCACGCTCTGTCCGTCGGGCCGGCCCAGAAAACTCCAGCCGTGCACATCGTCGATGTATCCGTTGCCGTCATCGTCGGCGCCGTTGCCGGGCACCTCGGCCTCGTTGATCCAGAGCACGTCGTCCAGGTCCTCGTGCTGGATGTCGATGCCGCCGTCGATCACGGCGACGATCACGACACGCTGTGGCGACCGATCCGCCAGGAGCTCGTGCGCGGCGTCCAGGCCGGCGCCCGGGACCGCGGTCGGGCCCGCCTCGGCGAGTGTGCTCATGTGCCACCAGCGCCGCGGGGCTACGCGGGGGCCGGCTGGCGCACCGCCCTCGCCCGTCACCGCCGCGCCATTGGTGGCCTCTTCGCCCGCGCCCGCCTCGTCCTGGGTCGACCGCTGCTCCGCCGCGGCATCGCCGCCCGCCGCGGCTCCGGCGGTCGCGGGGGGAGCGGGAGGCACGGGCGCCGGGCCGGTGGCGGACGGCGCCTGGACCGATCCCGCGCACGCCGATGTCAGAAGCAGCGTGAATGCCGCGAAGACACCCACACAGTGCGGCGCGGAGGCGGTGGCGGGGCCGCGCTTGGCGGCGGGCGTGGATTCGTGTCGAGTCATCAATTCAAGAGCGTTCGAGTTTACCCGTCGGCCGTATTGGAAACCCACGGGCGCCAGGAAGTTGAGCAACTAGTGGGCCACCCGCCGCCTCGTTCAATCGTCCGCCACGGCAGGCGGGACGGCCGGAGGCTCGAGCACGGGCGCCTGCGGGCGCACGGAGTCGAAGTAGTCGCACCCGTGCTTCACGCGCGTGTCCACCCGAACCGCCGGTGACCGAGCGGCGAAGAACACGAGCATGGACAGGCTGAACCGGTCGATCGGTACGCCCTTCTTGGCGGCCTGCTTCCTGGCCTCTTCGTCGAACACCGCGAACAGGCCTGCATCGTAAGCGCGCAGCGTGCTCTCCTTCGGGTCCAGCCGGTCCGGATTCTCCGCGCGGTAGCCCGCGACAACGAGGTTGCGGTCGTAGTTGTACATGGGGAGCCCTCAGTTGGTCAGGCGAATGCCGAGCCCGAACAGCGTGAAATCGGGCTGATTGCGAAACTGGCCGTGCGGATTCACGCCGCGGTAGAAACGCACGAACGGCGCGGCCCGCCCCAGGCCCGCGACCGCGCCCATTCGGCTGATACCGGCGATGGCGTTGAAGGACGCCTGCCGATCCTCTTCGGTGGCCGGGTCGGGCCTGTGGAAATCGTACACGGACCGCCACCGAACCTCCGAGGCGAGGAAGAATCCCCAGCCGCCGCCCAGAACGTCCTCCCACTTCACCTCCAGTCCGCCGTATGGATCGGTTCGATTGGCAGACGGCGTCACCGGACCGATGGCCGACTCTGTCACGGAGCCCCCGTCCACGTCGTAGTACCCCCCGTCGCCGACCAGGCGAGTGGCTCCGGCGTAGCCGCGAACGAACGCCGCCAGGAACGTGGCCTCGTAGGACAGCGCGACGTCCACGTACTCCCAGCTCACGTTGATGCGCTCGAAGGTGTCCTCGAACTCGCGCTGGCCGACGACGGCGAACTCATCGCCCAGGTGAGTGCTTTCGTGACCGAACAGAGCCCGGACTCCCAGCCACGACTCGGGCCCGAAAGCGTACTGGGCCTTCAGCGTCACCCCGAACCGGTAGTCGGTGTTGACGATGGGCGCGGAGTCGTCCTCGAAGTCCTCGATCATGTGCCAGTCCACCGGCACCCAGAGGCCGATACCGAACGCGCCGGGCTGCGTCCGGCCGCTGACCTTCGGCTTCGAGTCCCACCCCATGATCGGCATCTCGACGCCCAGATCTATGTCCCACACGCGCCGGCGATCGTCCGGCTCCACCAGAAACGCCATGCGATCTGCAGACGCCAGGGCCAGCGCCGACACGTGCGCCTCGCGCACGCCAGCGACGGGCGGATCGAAGTAGGGCCGGCCCCCGAGCATCCAGTACTGGGCTTGGGCCGGAGCCGGGCCCACTGCCAGGGCCAGGGCGGCGAGCGCCAGAGCAATTTGTGACGCGAACGCCGGCCAACTTGTAGGGACGAGGGGGCGAACCGACATGCTGACCTCCTGAGCAGGGTGCGTGAAAAGCCAGCCTCGCGGCTGGGTCGCTGCGGAGAGCGGGAAGTGGCCCGGCGCCGTTGTGCGCGGCTAGTCGGCCTCGGGCGAATCCACCGGCCGGCCCATCTGCTGGCATCCGTACCGGTACAGAAGCAGCCCGGTCGTGGCCCCCACCAGCAGGATCACCGGACCCAGCACGACGACCGCGAGTAGCGCGACGCCCGCCCCGACCCGCAGGGCGTATACGGTGCCGTCACCCGCTACGTACAGGGTCGAGAAAAACGCGCCGAACATCAAGGCCGACAGGGATGCGACGGCGGCGCCCGTGACCACGGCGCGACCGGGGCCGTACCCGGTGGGGGGGGCGCACAGCGGCCCGCCCAGCATCCACCCCGCCAGCGCGGCGGCCAGTACCGGGCCGACGATGTAGAGAGCCGCCGCGGCCAGATCTCCTCGCGCGGCGACCACGGGCAGAAACCACAGCGAGGTAAGCACCGCCCCCGCCGCCCCGAACGCCACCGCGGAGCGAGCCCGCGCGCCCCTGACGGTCACCCGTAGGTACGGCGTTCTTTGACCTGGTAGTGCGCGGAGCGCACGTCCCAGTGCGCCAGCACTTCTCGCGCGGCGGGCGGCACGTAGGCGGTCTCGTAGTCGTCCCCGGCAAAGGCGCGCACCGCGTCGATGGACTCGAAATGCATCACCGTCACGAACTCCACCTCGCCGTCTCGCTCGCGCTCACGCAGCAGCTCGATGCCCAGATAGCCCGACACGTTCTTGGCCTCGATTTCCGGGAAGATCTCTTCGCGCAGTAGCCGCTCATACCCGTCCGCGTTCGCCGGAGTGGTCCAGCCGTGCCAGATGCGCGCGATCATGCGGCGCTCGTCTCGAATCGCTTGGCAGCGCGCGCCCGCGCCCTCTCCGCCTCCACTTCACGGTCGCGGGAGGGGGCTTTCGTGACCAGCCCGTCGATCAGCCGACTGGTCGCCGCCGCGATTTCGTCGACGGCTCGATCGAAGGCCTCCTGGTTGGCCCGTGAGGGCTTTGTGAAACCGCTGATCTTCCGCACGTATTGCAACGAGGATGCACGGATCTCCTCGTCGTTTGCCGCCGGCTCGAAGTTGAAGAGCGTGCGAATGCTTCTGCACATGATTGCGCTCCTCGCTGCGTCGCGTATGGTCTGGGAGATTCTGGAACCTGCGATCCCCGCCCGACCCTGACAAGCATGAACGATGACGGCGACGCCAGCCGCATGACGCCGACGTCCGGCGCGCCCGCGAAAACACCGGTCGAGGTGGCCGATTGGCCCGGCCTCGAGGACCGGCGGCCGGCCTACGCGCTGGTCGCCAACGTGGACCTGGTGGTCATCCGTTACGACGACGACGTTTCGGTGCTGTACGGGCGCTGCCTTCACCGTGGCGCGCTGCTGGCCGACGGTCACGTCCGCGGTGACGACCTGGTCTGTGGAGTCCACGGCTGGGACTATCGGTTCCGCACCGGCGTCAGCGCGTACAACAACCAGGAAACTCTCCACAAGTTCAACGCGTGGGTGGAGGACGAGGCTGTGTGGGTAGACCAGGCCGAGATCGCCGCCTGGGAGAGAAACAACCCCCAGCCCTACGACCGCGACGCGTACCAGGGGCTGTACCAGGATTCGCACGGCACGCCGGCGGAACCGCACGTCAAATGGATCCGCGAGCTCGCCGGCCACGGACTCGAGCGGGTTGGACACCACGGGCGCGTGGCGGCGATGGGCGTGCCGCGCGACGAGCTCCCCACCTGGGACGATCTCCAGTTCGTGACCGCGCAACTGGCGCGGCTTCCGCAGCTCGATGAAACGCCGGTGGGGACCGAGTTGGTGATCGGCCCTCGGGCCAGCAAGCCGCTCGTGCTGGACATCCCGATCCTCGTGTCCGACATGAGCTTCGGCGCCCTCTCGCAGGAAGCGAAGGTGGCCCTGGCCAAGGGGGCCGACCTGGCCGGGACGGGGATCTGCTCGGGGGAGGGGGGCATGCTCCCCGAAGAGCAGGAGGCCAACCGGCGATACTTCTACGAGTTGGCTTCGGCGAGGTTCGGCTTTTCGTGGGACAAGCTGGACGTGGTGCAGGCCTTCCACTTCAAAGGCGGCCAAGGCGCCAAGACGGGAACCGGTGGGCACCTGCCGGGCGAGAAGGTGAGAGGCGAGATCGCGGCGGTACGAGGCCTGGAGCCGGGCACCCCGGCCATCTCGCCGGCGCGTTTTCCGGACTGGGAGAACTTGGATGACTTCAGGGGGTTCGCGGCCCAGGTGCGGGAGCGCACGGGCGGCATTCCGGTCGGCTTCAAGCTGTCCGCGCAGCACGTGGAGGACGACCTGGACGCCGCGCTCGAGATCGGCGTCGACTACGTCATCCTGGACGGGCGCGGCGGTGGCACGGGCGCGGCACCGGTGATCTTCCGCGACAACATCTCCGTGCCCACCCTGCCGGCGCTCGCGCGCGCCCGGCGGCACCTCGACGACCGCGGCGCCGGCGCCGTCACGCTCATCATCACGGGAGGCCTGCGGACTCCGGCTGATTTCGCCAAGGCGCTCGCGCTGGGAGCCGACGGGATCGCCGTGTCCAACGCCGCGTTGCAGGCGATCGGGTGCCTGGGCATGCGCGCCTGCCACACCAACAACTGCCCGGTGGGGATCGCCACGCAGAAGGAGCACCTGAGGGCTCGCCTGCGGGTGGACGCGGCCGCGCGGCGGCTGGCCCGGTTCTTCGGGGCATCCACGGAACTCCTGCAGGTCCTGGCCAGGGCGTGTGGGCACACGCATCTGGGCCAGTTCGAAGTGCGCGACCTCACGACCTGGAAGCGCGACGTAGCCGAATTGACGGGCGTTCGTTACGGCGGAGTAGCCTGACCCGCGGGTCCGGAGAGGTTTTTTCCTTGTAAGGGTCGGCTGGTCGGGGACACATTTGAAGCAGATTCCTCGAGCCACGACGAGCCATGTCGCGAGCCTTTGTAAACGAGGACGCCGAAAAGACCCAGGCGCCTCGCTATAGCCTACCCGATGCGGACTCCCCGTACTACGACGAGGCCGCCGCCTGGGCGTTGCTGCAGGGCGCGGACGAAGGGGATTCGCGCGGCGCCGAGGTGGCGACCGGGGCACGCTGGGGAGAGCCCCGCCTGCAACCTCACGTGCGCGGCATCCTGGAGGAAGCCATTGAGCGGGGCGACGCCCGCCTCGCGCAGCTCGCGCGCCGCTTCCTGCGGGCCGACTTGCCGGAAGACTAGTGTACCGTTGCCGGCACACTAGGCCATTCGAGGGGACTCCCGCCGTCAGGGCCTGACGGCGATGTTCTCGGGTCCCCTCAACCCCTCGCTGGCCACGAGCTCCGCCGCTCCGTCCTGGCCGGCGGCGAACAGCCGACCGCCGGCGAAGTCCGCGATCAGCAGCCTTCCTGCCGCATCGAAAGCTATCCCCACCGGCGCGCTCCCCCCGGGCAGACGTGCGGCGTAGCCGTCGAACGAGCCGTCCTCGTCGAAGCGGACGACGGCGGCGCCCGCAGCGCTGCTGACGTGGAGCGCCCCATCGGGCCCGAACGCCACGTCCGATGGGAACCGCAGGCTGTCCGAGGCGAACACGCCGAGAGAGGCACCCGTTGTGGGATCGAAACGCATGACGTTGCCGCCGGCGCTGTTCGCCACGTAGAGGGTCCCGTCTGGTCCGAAGGCCAGGCCGATCGGCTGACGCAACCCGTCCGCCTCGGCGGCGACGCCCAGGAACGTGCCCGAGCGAGCGTCGTAGCGGAGCACGCGGTCCAGCGAGCTGACGTACAGCCGGCCGCCCGGGCCGAAGGCGACGGAGAAGGGACGCTCCAACTCCCCATCGTCCACCGCGACCCCGAGAAAGGCACCCGAGGTTCCGTCGTAGCGCAGGACCCGACCGTTGCCGCTGCTGCTGACGTAGAGGTCTCCATCGGGGCCGAAAGCGAGCCCGGTCGGCCGGAACAACCCACCCGAACGACGCGCCACGAACGGGCCCTTCGCGGCGCCGGTGCGCCCGTCGTAGTAGCTGATGTCGTCGCCGGAGATGTTGGCGGCGAACAGATCGCCGGATACGGCCCGCGCCGACTGGGCGGCTAGCGCGACCGGGACTCGGCAGGTAGCCGTTCCCGCCAGGGTTAGCGCGAGGGCTATGGCAGCCCGCTGCGCGATCGGGTCTGATACCATGGTCCTCTCCCGGGTCGCCACCAGGAAGACGCGCTCGATAGCGGCTTCGTGACGCCGGCGCGTACCTCGATCGGGGCTAGGTCCAGCTAAGCGTCCGCGAGAACCTGCCGTGCCACGAGGCGCCCGAGCGTCATCGCTGTCACCTGTGGCGGCGTCCCCACGGAGGTGGGGAACAGAGACGTGTCCGCCACGTACACGCCGGGCGCGCCGCGCAGTCGTCCGAACGGGTCGCAGGGGGCCATCTCGGGGTCCTCACCCAGCGCGCACGTGCCCTGCGGATGCACGGACCCCAGTTGTATCCGGTGGGGCGCGAAGGAGAGCCGTCCGATCGCCCGGTGCAGCTCGTCCCTGTCGCTCGCCACCGTGGCTCCGGGGGCCGGCAGGTGCACCTCCCGCGCCCCGCCCGCCAGCAGGAGCCTCCCCAGCGCGTACATCCCGCGTCGTAGCTCGCGCCGATCCGCCGTACCCAGCCGGTAGCGTACGCGCGGCACCCCGTCGCGTCCCGGCCTGACTCGTCCTGCGGACTCGTCGTGGAGCAGGACGGCGCCCGTGCCGCCCCGCCGATAGGATAGCATGGCGCGCCGGTGCGCCGGCCCGGTGGCCTGCTGCAGGGCGGCGGTGACTCCGGGCCCGGCGTTGGACGCGAGGAGCAGGAAGCCGCTGCGGCCGTCCTCGTAGAAGGAAGCGAATTCGTCCACCACCACCGATTGGGGAAGCCCTCGCCAGGCGTCCACGTCCTCACCGAAGACGCCCGTCAGCAGCGGCGCCGGGTGCAGGCGCAGGCCCTCCCCCACCCGCCCCCCCCCCAACCCCGACAGTCGCAGCAGAACCGGGCTATCCAGCGCCCCGCAGGCCACCACGACGGCGTCGGCCAGGATCTCGAAGCGCCGCCCGCTGGCGCGCCCTCCCGCGTCGCGAAGCTCGCCCCGGACGCGCCAGCCGCGTACCTCCTCGCGAACCCGAACCGCGCGCGCGTCCGCCAGGACCCGCCCCCCGGCGGCCACCGCCGGCGCCACGAATGCGAAGGCCGCGTTGTGCTTGCGATTGTAAGCGCACCCGATCATGCAGTAGCCGCAGCCCGAGCACTCAGCGCGGTTGTGCCGGGGCACGAAGGAGCTCCAGCCGAGCGCCTCGGCGCCGCCGCGCAGGGCCATGTTCAGCGGGTTGATCTGGTGTGATGGGATAGGCGTCGCGGCCAGCGCCGCCATGACCGCCGCGACCTCATCTCGCAGCATTTCGTCTCCCCAGGGTAGCCCGTGCTCGGCACGCCACCGCCCCAGGATGCCCTGCGGCGGGGGCACGACCATGCCCGTGTTGTGCAGCGTGGAGCCGCCCACCCCCGTGCCCTGCAGAATGCCGATCGATTCGTCCGCCGTTGCCCGGAGTCCCGCGTCCCGGTACAGCAGCGGCATCATGTCCAACTCACGCTGGTTGAACTGGCTCGCCCCCGGCGCCCCGCCGGCGTCCAGCAGGACGGCGTCCGCGCCCCCGCGCACGAGTTCTTCGAACGCCGCGGCGCCCCCGGCGCCCGCCCCTATGACGATCGCGTCGCAGCGAAACGCCAGGTCCCGCACGGCCGAGCGCCCGAGCGTCAGTCCGGCACCCAGTGCCTCGGCGACAGGCGGGTAGCGGCGCGCACCCGCGGGTCCGAAGGGACCGGCCGTGGACACCGGCGCGGGCGCGTCGATCGGCGTCGCGGCCTCGTCGGGCTGGGCGCGCGGCGGAGGGTCCGGGATCGGGGCGGGCACTGGCGGCCAGGCCGCGGCCAGGACATCAACGTCCAGGCGGCCCAGCCAGGGGCCATCGTAACCGATCTCCGCCCAGGAGGACTCGTCGCCGTAGTAGGCCAGCCCCGCGAGCGCCTTGAGGCCGGCCACGCCGCGCCGCAGCGACGGCTGCCGGGCCTCGAGCCAGTCGGCGAGAAGGTCCGCCGCCTCGGCGCGCGGCAGGTTGCTGAAGCGCGCGCGGCGCCGGCGCAGCCCCGGCCCCCCGAACTCCAGCAGTGCCAGGAACACGCCGAGCATGCGACGCCGGCCCGACGGCAGCCAGCGGGCGATGCGATCGGCCGCGCGCAGCGCCTCCTCACCGAAATCCTCCACCCCCAACGCGGCGGCGGCGGCGGCGGACAAGACCCGCCGCTCCCAGGAAGCGAACGATCTCATGCGCTCAAGCTACGTCCCCGCGCTGCCGCGAACGAGACGCGGCGCCGGCGGCGGCGTCTCGACGGCCCCGCTCGCGAGCGGTTGATACGAGCCCGACGGCTGGTTGGCGGCCCCGGACCATCGTGACGGCGCAGTGAACGACCTCGCGAGTGGAGGATGGTCATGATTGGACGACGGTTGAGCCTGATCTGCGCGGCGCTCACGCTGGCGCCCGGGGGAGAGGCAGCCGCGCAGGGCTCCGAGCGGATGCTGCGCTGGCACGTACGCACCGCCATGGAGGAGTCGGCGTTGGTCCGGGTCACGGTGGGCCGGCGGCGGGCCCCGGTCGGTCATGTAACCGGGCTGCCCGACCAGGAGCGGTTCGTGCTCGCGCGTCTGGAGGAAACACCTGCGTGGATCCGGTACTCGGAGGTCTCCCTGCTGGAGCGAGGAGTACGGACGCGAGGAAGCTCATCGGCGGGGTTGAGCGGCTCGCTCGTAGGAGCAGGTTTGGGGGCCGGAGCGACCGCCTTGGCCTGCCGTCGGGTGCGCTCCCTCGTCTGTGCCGGCGAGGCGCGGATCGTGACGATCGCCGGCGGCGCCGTCCTCGGCGGAATCCTGGGCTGGGCCGTCACCAACAATCTCCTGGCCCCCGGCGACCCGCAGGTGAAGTTCTCCGTCATCTGGCGCGGGGACTGAGACATGCGAGGCAGCCATTCACCCCTGCCCGCGGCCATCGC
>JBDLIA010000036.1 GCA_039715185.1 Gemmatimonadota bacterium | reverse complement strand
CGGTCGCCGCCGCGGCCCAGCCCAGGGCCGGGCCCGGCGCCGCCCCGCGCAGCAGCGTCGCCGCGTACACGGCGACCAGCGCCACGCCCACTGCGATCGCGACCGCGCTCGAGCCGCGCCGCGTCACGGGGTCGGCTCCGGCGCGAGCGGGCCGGTGTCCGCCGCGGCAGGCGTCGCCGCGGGGGCGCCGCCGTCGAAGGCTGCCGCGACTCGGCGGCGAATTCGCGAGGCCGCGTAGGCCGCGCCGAAACCGTTGTCGATGTTGACCACCGTCACCCCCGCCGCGCAGCTGGTGAGCATGCCGAAGAGCGCCGTCAGCCCTCCCAGCGCCACCCCGTAGCCCACGCTGGTGGGGACGGCGATCACGGGAAGGTCGACCAACCCGCCCACGACCGACGGCAGCGCTCCCTCCATGCCGGCCACCACGATCGCGGCCGTGGCCCCCTCGAACGCCGCGCGCTGGTCGACCAGCCGGTGCAGCCCGGCGACACCCACATCCCGGACCTCACGCGCCGGGTCGCCGAACGCACGCAGGGAGAAGAGCGCCTCTTCCACCACGGGTTCGTCCGAGGTCCCGGCGGAGAGCACGACGACGGGCCCCGCCGCCGATGGACGGGGCGGGGTGGCCGAAGGCCGAAACACGATGCCGGCGCGCCGCCCGATCTGGGCGAGGGGGAAGGCGCGCTCCAGCGCCTCCAGCCCGGCGGGCTGGAGCCGCGTTACGAGGAACCCGCGCTCGCGCGCCTCGAGCGCGCGGCATATGGCGACCAGTTGCTCGGGGGTCTTGCCGCGGCCGTAGACCACCTCCGCCTGCCCCTGCCTGAGCGCCCGATGGTGGTCGACTCGCGCGAACACGCCGGCGTCGCCGGACAGCGACTCGTAGGGCAGCCACGCGAGGGCCTTCGCCGCCTCGGCGGGGTCCGTCTCGCCTCGCGCCACCGCCTCGAGCAGGACCGTCAGTCGGTCGCCGCTCACCTACGCCGCCGTACGGGACATCGTGGGAGAGGCCTCGCCGGCCTCGAAGCGCGCCAGGTAATCGGCCAGCATCGCCTCCGCGTCGGCGAGCGTCAGCACCGAGAACAGCTCCTGGCGGAGCGTGCGGCCCTCGGGCAGCCCCTTCGTGTACCAGCCCATGTGCTTCCGGAACTCCAGCATGGCGCGCGCCTCATCGCCCCCGAACGCTATGGCGTTGCGGGCGTGCTCCAGTACGACGCCGAATCGCTCCGCCGGGTCGGGCTCGGCCGGCGCCACCCGGCCAGCCAGCGCCGCGCGCGCCTGTTCGAAGATCCACGGCTTGCCGTGCGATCCGCGGGCTATCATGACGCCGGCGCAACCGGTCTCGTCCCGCATCCTGCTCGCGTCCGCCCCGGAGCGAATGTCGCCGTTTCCGATCACCGGGATCTCGAGCGCCGATACGACCGCCGCGATCTCGCTCCAGTCGGCTCGGCCCGAATACATCTGGACGCGCGAGCGCGGATGTAGGGTGAGGGCACGCGCCCCGCTCTCCTGGCAACGCAAGGCGATGCCCACGGGATCGCGCGTGCCCTCGTCCCAGCCGCTCCGGATCTTGACGGTTACCGGGAGAGTCGTGGCGTCGTCGACCGCGCGGATGATCGCACCGACCAACGACATGTCGCGCAGGCACCCCGATCCGCCGTTGCGCTTGACGATCTTCTTGACGGGGCAACCGAAGTTGATGTCGATGAAGTCCGGCCCGAACAACTCGGTGACGAGCGCGGCAGCCTCCGCCATCGCCGCCGGGTCGGCGCCGAATATCTGCACGCCGATGGGGCGCTCCGCTTCTTCGAAGCGAAGGTATTCGAGGGTGCGCTCGTTCCGGCGCCGGATTCCCTCGGCGCTCACGAACTCGCTCACGACGACGTCCGCCCCGAAGCGCCGGCAAAGCCGGCGAAACGGCGACTCGCTGACCCCCGCCTGGGGGGCCAGATACAGCGGCACGGAGCCGTCTCGGAGAGCCTCGAACAGGTCTGTCATCGCGCGGCGAATCTACCCGGAGGCGGGGGGCGGATCAATCGCTCCACCCGGTGCCGGCCGGTCCAGCGGCGGCTTTGACACCGATCCCGCGGCGCCGGTATCATGCGCCGACCGCGAGGGGCCCGGCGCCCAGCGTCCCACGGGCGCCCCTGGCCACGACAAGAGAGAGTCTGCCGCGATGCCCATCAACCTCCGGGATTTCTTCGAAGAGTCGGCGATCGACCTCGACCTTGGCGGGGAAAGCAAGGATGAGATTCTCCGCTCGCTGATCACGCTGCTCGGGGTCGACGAAAAGAGCGAGCAGAACCTGTACAAGATGCTCAAGCGCCGCGAGAGCCTGGGTTCGACGGGGATCGGGGGCGGGATCGCCATCCCGCACTGTCGGTCACTGGCGGTGGATCAGCTGCGCGTGGCGTTCGGTCGGAGAACCGGCGGAGTGGACTTCAAGGCGGTCGACTCGGAGCCCGTGCGCTTCTTCTTCCTGATCGTCGCCCCGCCCCTGGAGGTCAGCAACCAGTACCTGCCGGTACTGGGGAAGATCGCCCAGTTCGTCAAGAACGCGAACACGTCGACGCGGTTGGCGGAGCTCGCCACCGCCACGGATTTCCTGGCGCTGCTCGGCGAAACCTCGTGACGCTCGCCGCGCGGGTCTGCGCTAGTCCGCGGCGGGCACTTCCCTTCCCTCATCCGTTCTTCGCGTCAGGCCGATCCGGTCGAAGTACTCCAGCAGCGGAATCAGGTTCTTTCTGGTGAGCCCGAACAGGTCCCGGAATTCGCCCGGCTGTACATCCGCGCGGCCTCCCAGCGTGCTCCGCACGAGCTCCATCGCGCCGGAGAGTGCGTCACTCGACACATAGGCGTCCGACCCCATCGGGGAGAGCAAGCCTTCCCTCTCCAGGAGCTTGACGATGGGCCACAGCTCCTCCTCGCTTCGCTCGGACAACGCACCAACGGGAGTGGGCGCCAGGCCGCTCGCTCCGTATGCCGCCAGTACGCGCTCGCGCAGCGCGCGGTGGTGTGGCGCCAGCCGCGGGGAGTACCCCCGGCGTCGGATCACGCCCCCGGTCACCTCCGCTGCCCCGGCTTCGGTCAGCATCGCGAGCGCGGCGTCCGCCAGGCCGCGCGCGGCACCCGCCGGTAGCGAACGCCGCGCTTCCTCCACGTCCAGTCCCGGACTCAGCGGGTAGGCCGCGTGGTGGCGCTCCACCGCCGCGAGGACATCGTCGGTCGCCTCGCGCAGGTAGTCCGCCTGGAGCACACGATCGCCCACGACCGCCAGCGTAGGGTCCTCGCGGGGCTCCGCTCCCGGCACCTCCACGGGCAGGGTTTCGAGGGGAACGCCTTGCCACCCGGCCATGGCGACCCGCGCCGCGAGCGCCTGCTGCGGACCCGCCAGGATCGCGCTCAGAGCCTGGCGGCTCGCCTCGTCCAGGCGATTCCTCTTGCCGGCGAGTGGCTCGACGACGGTGCCGCCGCCGATGGTCGTCACGGGTGAGTAGCTGCGCAGCACGAAGCGATCGCCGGCGCGGGCGACGCCCGGCCGCTCCAACCGCAGCTGGGCCCAACAGGCGCCCCGCGGCCGCACCTCGTCCGCGTCCAACAGGACCACGCGGGCCATGATCTCCGCGGTGCCGAGGTGGACCCTGACGCGGTCCCTGGGCCGGAGCGGCCGCGGCGCCGCGCCGATCAGCTCCAGGCGCACCGTCCAGGTTCCGTGCGGCCGCCAGGCGTCGCCCTTCACCAGCACGTCGCCGCGGCCGACCGCGCCGCGCTCCACACCCGCGACGGCGACCGCCGCCCGCTGACCGGCCTGCACCGCGGTGACTGCCTGGCCGTGACTCTGCAAAGCGCGCACCCGTGCGGACCTGGCGCCGGGCAGGACCCGGACGGTGTCCGCGTCGCCGAGCGTTCCGTCTGCCACCGTTCCGGTCACGACCGTCCCCGTGCCGCGCACCGTGAAGGCGCGGTCCACGGGAAGCCGGAACGGAGCCGAAAGCGCGCGCGCCGGGGCTGCGCGGGCCACGCGCGCAAGGGACTCTGCGAGCCGCTCGAGTCCCGTCTCCTCCGCCGCCGACACGGGCATTATGTCCGCGTCTTCCAGACCGGTTCCGGACAGGAGCTCGCGGACTTCATCGCGCACGAGGTCCCTCCACTCGGCGTCGACCAGGTCGACTTTCGTCAGCGCCACGACGCCCACCGAGACGCCCAGCAGATCGAGGATCGCCAGGTGCTCCCGGGTCTGCGGCATCACCCCCTCGTCGGCGGCCACCACCAGGAGTACGGCGTCCATGCCGGTCGCCCCCGCCAGCATGTTCCGGACGAACGACTCGTGACCGGGGACGTCGACGATCGCCACTTCCACGCCCTCTTCCCCTACCAGGCGGGCGAAGCCCAGGTCGATCGTGATCCCGCGAGCCTTCTCCTCGGCTAGTCGATCGGTGTCCACGCCCGTCAACGCGAGCACGAGCCGCGTCTTGCCGTGGTCGACGTGGCCGGCGGTGCCCAGCACGAGCCGCTTCACCTGACCATCTCTTCCCGCCGCACGTCGAGCAGGAAGGCGAGCGACTTCATGGGAGCTCCGTCGAGCACGTGGTAGGCGAGAAAGCGCTCCAGCAGGATCCAATGAGCGTAGGGCCGGGCGACGGTGGGGCGGTCGCCGCCGACCATCGCGCGCAGCGCAGCGCGGGCCCCTGCCGGCAGCCGGGTACCCTCCTCCCCCGGGCAGTCCGCGCAGCGGAGACCGCCCGCAGCGTAGTCGAAATCGGCGTCCTCGTCCCGGTCGACCTCGCGTCCGCAACGGGTGCAGTGTGCCAGCTCGGGAGCGAATCCAAGAAGGTGGACGAGCGTCCACGCCGCGCCCAGAGCCTCGCTTTCGATGGCTTCTCCTTCGGCCACCTCCAGAGCGTCCAGCGCGGCGCCGACCCGCTCGAACAACTCGGAGCTGGCCGCCCCCGTCGCGGTACGCAGCAGCAGCTCCGCCAGCACCGAGGCCCCGCCGTAGCGGCGCAGATCCCGCCCCAGTCCACGCCGACTCTTGGTCAGGTCGAACGCGGTGAGCGTCTGAAGATCCCGGCCCTGCCGGAAGCTGAGCAAGGCCACGCCCTCTCCGAACGGATCCAGCAGCGCGCTGAATCGGCTACGCGGACGTCGGGCGCCCCGTGCGATCGCGCCGACGAGGCCGTGCTCGGGGGTGATGAACCTCAGGATGCGGCTGGATTCGCCGTAGGGGAATCCGCGCAGAATGAGCGCGGGCACGCTCACCGCGGACACGGGTCAGCGCGGTCGTAGGGCGTGCGCACGTTCGCGCAGCTCCGCACGGCGTTCCTCCACCGCCCCGGTCGCTGGCACGTCCCTCAGCTCCGCCAGCTCCACTACCGCGCGCCGCCACGCGTTCGCCCGCGAGGTGCCCCGAACCAGGAGAGCCGCGCCGACCAGAAGCGCGCTCAGTCCCAGAAACACCAGCGTCGTGGGCACGGGGTCACGAGCGGGTGGCGGAGCGGGCGCGGCCGGTCGAGTGGCGTCGCCGCCGAAGGCCGCCGGAGGAAGAACCGAGCCATCATCCAGCACTATGGAGCCGGCCTCGATGCCGTCCCTCACCCGGATCGTGTACGGATCGGGAAAGTCGGCGCCGGCCTCCACCACCGGGCCAACGAACAGCGCCCCGCCGACGGACGCGGCGACGAAATGGACGGCCGGGCCGCCCGGCGCGTCGACGGCGAACGCGAATGATCCGTCGGGCTGGCCGGCGCCCGAAGCGAGCAAGCCCGCGCCTTCATCGCTCATCCGGTGGAGCATCAGCTCCACGCCGCCGACCGGGTCTCCCGAAGGCGCCACCACCACGCCGCGGACGTGTATGGAGTCGTCCGCCTGCACGGGAGCCGCCTCGCCGGCGGCGGACACCAGCGCCACCGCAAGCAGGGCCATCATGGGTTGAACCGCCCGAAGTCCTCGGGATCCAGGCGGCGCAGATACTCCTTGAGCTCCTCCGCGCGCAGGCCCGCGTCGGCCGGCGCTTCGGGGACCGCGTCCGGGTCCGGAGAAAACTGCCCCGGCTCGGACATGTCCCCGGCTTCCTGCACGTCTATCGACGTCTGCTCGAGCAGCGCGTCCGTAGTCAGGATGGTGGCCCCCATGCGCAGCGCTATGGCGATGGAGTCCGACGGCCGCGCGTCCAGGCTGATCATCTCGCCGTTCTTCTCGACGATGAGTTCGGCGTAATAGGTGTTCTCCATGACCTTGGTGATCAGAACACGCGTCAGCTCACCCCCGAGCCCGGAAATGACGCTCGCCAGCAGGTCGTGCGTCAACGGCCTGGAGAACTTCATTCCCGCGAGCTCCATGGCGATCGCGCTCGCTTCCCCGGGCCCGATCCAGATGGGCAGGACCCGCTCTCCCTCCAACTCCTGGAGGATCACGACGGGTGTATTGGAGGAGCGGTCGAGCCCCAAGCTTTGTACTCTGACTTCGATCATCCGCAGGGTGGTACCGAGTGGGCACACCGCATGGCAGCAGCCGCCGCCAAGCTACGAAGCCGACTCTTCGGGCGCCAAGCTCCAGCGCCCGGAGAACAGCGAAAGGTCCAGGTGGCGGCTGATGCCTTCCATCAGCACCGCCGCCGCGGCCTCGGCCGTGCGCGCCTCCAGCGCTTCCTCGACCGTCTCCCTGGCGGACGCGACCGGTACGGCCCGGACCACCTTCTTGATCTCGGGCAGGACCGAACTCGAGACGCTGAACGCGGACACGCCCAACCCAAGCAGCAGGAACGTTCCGAGCGGGTCCGCCGCGACCTCACCGCACACGGAAATCTCAATTCCCGCGGTGTGCGCGGCTTGGACCGTGCGCTCCATGAGGTCCAACACGGCCGGATGAAAGGGCTTGAAGCGGTCGGCGAGGCGTGCGTTTCCGCGATCGACCGCCAGCGTGTACTGGATGAGATCGTTCGTGCCAATGGAGAAGAAGTCCGCGTGGCGCGCGAGGTCGGTCGCGGTGAGCACGGCCGCGGGCGTCTCCACCATCACACCGACCTTGTACCCGGTGTTGAACGGGATGCCCTGAGCGCGCAAGCGCTCTTCTTCTTCCTCGAGCAGCTCGCGCGTGCGTGTCACCTCGCTGGTCTCGTTGATCATCGGCAGCATGACCCGCACGTCGCCGTGAGCGGTGGTGCGCAGAAGAGCGCGCAACTGCCCGCGGAACAGCTCCGGCACGTCCAGACACACTCGGATCCCGCGCCATCCCAGGAACGGATTCTCTTCGGGAGGCATGTCCAGGAACCGGGGATACTTGTCGCCGCCCAAATCGAAGGTGCGGATGTAGACCGCGTCGTCGGGGAAGACCTCCACCGCGTGCTTGTAGGCCAGGTACTGCTCTTCTTCCTCCGGGTAGGCGGAGCGCCCCACCACGAGAAACTCCGTGCGGAACAGGCCGATCCCCTGGGCGCCGTGCTCGCGGGCGTCCTCGGCGTCACCTGGCAGGTCGATGTTGGCGCGCAGCAGCACCGGCTGCCGATCCTGCGTCAGCGCCGGCAAGTCAGCCAGCAGGAGCAACTCCTGCTCCCACTCCTGGACGCGGATGTTCCTCTCCTTGTAGACGCGCCGCTCCTGCTCGGTGGGCTCCACGATGACCCGGCCGGCGCGCCCGTCCAGGATCGCCTGCGTGCCGCTCTCCGCGTGCTCGGACAGGTCCCGTAGCCCGACCACCGCGGGGATGTGCAGCGCCCGCGCGAGAATCGCCGAGTGGGATGTGCGGGACCCGGCATCCACGGCGATGCCGAGGATGCGGTTCGGGTCCAGGCGTACGGTCATGCTGGGCGTGAGGTCGCGCGCGACGAGGATGTAACGCTTGCCGTGATCCTCCGGCAGCGCGAAGGCCGGGTCGTCGAGCTCGAGCAGCGACCTCAAGACCCGCGTCTCCACGTCCAGGAGGTCGTTTAGACGATCCAGCAGCATGGGGTGCCCGGTGCGCCGCCATTCCGACCGGAATTCCAGCACCTTCAGCTCGAACGCTCTGGCGGCCGAAAGTTGACTCGACCGGATGTAGTCCCGCGCCCCATCGAGGAGCTCCTCGTCTTCCAACATCAGCAACTGCGGATCGAAGATCTGCGCCTCCACCGAGCCCAGCCTGCTCTCGGTTTCGGCCTTCAAGGCCACTATCTCCGTCCTGGCAGCTTCGACGGCTTCGGCCAAACGCTCGAGCTCGAGATCCGCCTCGTCGCTGGAGATCGTGTCGTGCGGCACCTTCGGCACATCCCAGCGCAGCACGTACATCGGCCCCTCGACGATCCCCGGCGACGCCGCGCTTCCATCGCGGATCAGGCGCATTCCACGCCCTGGCCTTCGGCAGACCCTGTCGCCCTCATCCTAGTGTACCGTAACGGAAGTCAGGTGTGCACCGAAGCGCGCGATGCAGCGCGCGCTGAATGCCATCGACACCTCTGGTACGGTACACTAGCCCTCTCCGAATCCGTCGACGATCAGCAAACACAGCCGCTCGATCGCCGCCACCGCGTCCGGGCCGTCCGCCCGAATGGTAAGCTCGGCGCCGAACTCGGCGGCCAGCATCATCAACCCCAGGATGCTCTTCCCGTTCACTTCGAGCTCCTCCTTGGTGACGAAGATCTCGGCCGTGAAGGTCTTCGCCAGCCGTACGAATTCCGCCGCCGGGCGGGCGTGAAGTCCTTGCCGATTGGCGATCCTGACGACGCGCCGGTTGTCTCCCGAGTCGCTCACTGGCTTCCCCCGGTGAGCAGAATCACGAGTACGACGAGCCCCAAGGTGAGTCCGGCGACGGCGCGCACCCGCACCCCGAGCACGGCACCGGCAATGGCCGCCAGCAACGCGGCTGGAAGCAGCGCCGGGAGATCGCGACCGGGCCCATACGCGAGCGCGGCGAGCGGGGCCACCAGCCCCGCGAGGAACGTCGCGCCCCGCGCGAGGGCTCCCTGCGCCCGCGTCAGCCCGGACTCGCGCACCCGGCGGGCGACGCCCGTGCCCTCCTTCAGCCCTACCGCCAGGCCCCAGGCTCGCAGGCCGACGTGCCCGACGTTGTAAACCACCAGAAAGCCTCCGACGACCGCCCACCAGGGGGCACCGACCAGCGCCGCCGCGAGCGCGAGCAGCACGCAGAACGGGCGCCATCCGCCCCACACCACCTGGTCCCCGAGGGCGCCGAGCGCGCCGCGCACGGCCTCCTTGAAGCGCTCCTGCACTTCCGGCTCCACGCCGTCCGTCTCCATGCGCGCCAGGGCGCCCGCGGCGACCCCGGCCATGTACGGATGGGCGTTGAAGAAGTGGGCATGGCGCAACGCCGCCTGATCCAGCCCCTCCGGGCCGTATACACGCCGCAGCACGGGCATCAGGACGACCGCCATCCCGGCCCCAACCATGGTTTCGTAATTCCACGACCCCTGCACCCCGAACAGGCGCACGAGCATGCTCGCGTGGTCGCGCGCTCGGACCCTGCTCACAGGACCACCCAGAGGCCCACGCCAGCGGCGAGCCCCACGAGGAACGGCGTCACGCGCGCCCCTCCCGCGAGCACCGCCGCGCCGGCTCCCGCCATCGCCGGCAGCGCCAGACCAAGAATGGAAGACGCCGCCCGGCCCACTTCGTCACCCGCCGCCGGCAGGCTGGCCAGCACCCAGGCGCCCACCAGCGCCGCCGCGGTCGACACCACCGCCCCCCGCAGGAAGTCCAGGCCGATGGCAGCCGTGTGGCGCGCGGTGAGCGCGCTCGAGGACCTGATCGCCGTCAGCGCCCGCTCGCCTACCAGGCGAGCATTCAATCGGCGTAGCGCCGTGACCGTCTCCCCCGCCAAGCGCTCCGCCAACAGGCCGAAGGCGACGGCGAGGGCGATGGGGACCGCCGCAAACCCCACCGGTCCGGCCACGGCGTACGCCGCTCCGGCCGCCAGGGCCCCGGTGCCTCCCTCCGGCGTGCGGGTGGCCCCGACCGGAAGGATGCACAGCTCGAAGAGCTCGAGCGCGATCCCCAGCACCAGTCCCTCCGCGGGCCGCCCGAACACCCAGCCACCAAGCGTGGCGGCGACCAGCGGACGGGAAATCATGAATTGCCCGACGGAGGTGGCGTCCACCCCCACGATGCCTCCCACCGCCGCCAGCACGGCCCAGGTGGGAAGCTCATCCATGTAGCAATCGCTCCACCGATATGGGCCGGGCAGCCGGCACGTCCTGGGCGCTCACCTCGGCGCCGCCGGCCACCAGCGCGCGCAGGTCGGCGCGCTCGCGGGTGCCGAGGAACACGTACGGAAGCACCATCTCTCGGCCTTCGGCGTGGTGGATTCCCCCGACGTTCACCTCCACGTCCCGTAGCAGTTCTCCCTCACCGAGAGCGCGCATGCCGGCCGGCAGTCTGGTCAGAAGCACGGATCTAGCCTCCTCCTCGCGCCACCCGGCAAGCAGCCCGCGCGCCTCTTCGATGGTGTGGAATTCCGCTGAGATTCCGTTCGGCAGGCCCAGCTCGTACAATTCCTGCTCCCAGGTCGCCTCCGCCACGTCGTCGTCGACCACCAGGTAGCGAGTCGGCTCGAGCTCGCTCCCCCACCCGAGCACAACCTGGCCGTGGATCAAACGCTCGTCGACCCTATACAGGACGATCGGCATTGACTCGTGTGCTACTCGTCGCAGCAGATCGCCGACCGGCCCCGCTCCAGGGCGCGCTCGACGAGCTCGGCGAGCGGCAACTCGCGGTGCGTGACGAAGTCCAGCAACTGGGGCAGGTTCACGCCGTACAGCACCGCCGTGTCGGGCCGCTCGCGGGCGATCCGAAGCGCGGCGTGTCCGCAGCTTCCCGTGCGCAGGTCCACGAACACGATGGCGCGCCCATCGCCCAGCGCCGCCTCGATGCGCTCGCGCAGCGCGTCGGGTCCCAACCCCTGGTTGCTGATCGCCGCGACCACGTCTCCATCCACCCCCGTGATCTGCCGCACGGCGTCGACCAGGCCCTGGGCCAGGGTGCCGTGACCCACGACCACACCGCGGGCGGGCGCGGCCTCACTCATAATCGCCCTCCAGGTACTCCCGCACCGGCCGCATCGCCTCCTTGAGGCGTTCGCTCTCCTCCCCCACCACCTGGGCTCCGAGCGCCGCCCGCAGCCGCTGATCGAACAGCTCCGCGGAATGTACCCCCGAGTACTTGAGAAGGTGGTTCATGGCGACGACTTCGGAGATCACGGTGATGTTCTTGCCCGGGTTGAGGGGAATCCGGACCTTGGGGACCGCCACGTCCAGGATCTCCGATTCCTCCGCGCCCAGCCCGGTCCGATCGTACTCGGCCTCGTCACTCCACTCTTCCAGCTGCACCACCACCTCGATCCGCTTTTGTTGTCGGATTCCTCGGATTCCGAACAGGGCGGGGATGTCGATGATGCCGACCCCGCGGATCTCCATGTGGTGTCGCTGCAACTCGTGGCCGCGCCCGATGAGCACGCCTGGCGCGGGGCGTTTGATGTGCACCAGGTCGTCGGCAACCAAGCGATGGCCACGCTCGACCAGATCCAGCACGCACTCGCTCTTGCCGATGCCGCTAGGGCCCACGACAAGGAGCCCCACTCCGTACACGTCGGCCATCGAGCCGTGCATGGTCGTCGACGGCGCGAAATGATCCTCCAGGAACGCGTTCAGGCGCCGGTAGAGGTCGCCCGTCTTCAAGGCGGACCGCAGCAACGTGCGTCGGTGGCGCACGGCGGCCTCCACCATGCCCTGCGGCACGTCGAGGGCCTTGGTCACGACCGCGGCCGGCACGGGCAGAGCAAAGAAGGTGTCGAGCGCGCGGGCGTGCTCGGCGGCCGCCAGCGAGCCGAGGTAGGCCATTTCCGTCTCGCCGAAGACCAGGATCCGACCCGGCGTGAAGCGCTCCACGAAGCCGGTCAGGACCAGCCCCGGATTCCCGATGGTCGGCGACTCGATGGGGACGTCGAGCGGGCAATCCGGGGTCAGCAACTCCAGCGCGAGCGGCTCGCGCTTCGCGAAGAGGAGGTCTTCTACCGTCAGCGGCTTCATTCGCGTAGTGCCCGTCTCAGGAAGATGCGGGGAGTTCGGAGTCTGAAACCTCGATATCCGGGGCCTCCCTCTGGAGATCCCGCCTCCGCTCGCGCTGGCGCTTCAGCTGCCGGATCGCCCTGTCCAGGGCCCTGTCGAGTGCCGTCCGGTGCGTCGGCCCGCCCGCGCGGGCCACCACGGGAGAATCACCCTCTACGCCCGCTCTGACCTCGGCGCGCTTTCGGTCGCGGTCCTCGTCGAAAGTGATCGTGACCCCGCCGAGCCGTGCCTCGAAGCGCGCGAGTCTTTGCGCGCGCCGCTCCGTCAGGTCACGCAGCTCCTCCGAGAGCTCGCCGTGACGCATCGCTACGCTGACCTTCATTCAGTCACCTTTCTCGCGTGGAGTGCAAGATGGCGTTCCGTTCGCTCCGCGGCACGATCCCACCCATGGTCTACCGCGAACGATCTCGCGCCCTCACCGAGCGCTTCCCGCAGCCGCGCATCCTCGATGAGCCTTTGCAGCGCCCCGGACAGCGCCCCGACGTCACCGTGCGGAACGCGCAGGCCCGACTCTCCCTCCAGAACCGAGTCCCGCAGGCCGGGCGAATCGCTCACCACCGACGGCGTCGCGCAGGCGCCCGCCTCGAGCACGGTCAGGCCCCACCCCTCTTTCTCCGAGGGCAAGACGTGGACCCACGAGCGGCGCAGCAACTCCAGCTTGCGATCCTCGTCCACGAAACCGGCGAATTCCACGGCCGCCACCAAGCCCAGCCGGGACGCCTCCCGCTTCAACCTGTCCTCGTCGTCGCCGCGACCCGCGATCACCGCCCGCGCCGGAACGCCAGCGCGCCGCAGCCGATCCAGCGCGCGCAGCAACAGGTCGACTCCCTTGTAGGGCCGCAGCCTGCCCATGAAGAGCAGCGTCGGCTCGCCGTAGCGCTGCTCGGGCGGTGCCGGCGAGAATCGGTCCAGGTCGACGCCGTTCGGGATCACCACCAGATCCGAGGAAGTGAATCCGCGTCGCTCCAGATCGGCAGCGGTGCTGGGCGACACTACCTGCGTAGGCACGCCCCGGTAGATCCTCGGGATGGGCCGTTCCAGAAGCCATGTGGCCGCCGCGACGGGAAACGGAGCCTCGCCGAAGGCGCTGCCCCCGAACAGGTGGTGCACCAGCAGGACGACCGGCTCCCTGGCCCAGATCGGCGCGAACAGCGGCACCTTGTTCAGGTCTTCGACGATCACGTCGAACCGGTCCGTGGCCAACTGCCGCCTGTAGTACCGCGGCGCCTTCAGCGCGTACGAAAAGCGGCCACCCACGCGGTGGATCAGCATCCCGTTCGCCGTCGCCCGCGCCGCCGCGCCGGGCCACCCGGACGCCACCACGTGCACCTCGTGTCCGCGTTGCGCCAGCCGGCCGAAGGTCTCGTGGAGGTGGACCTCCGCGCCGCCCGAGAGCGGGTTCGCGAGATCCTGCCAATTGAAGACCAGTATCCTCAGGCGGTGTTCTCCCTGGGCGGAGGCCCGTCGCGATCGCCCGCCCCCCGATAGAGCGCGTCCATCACTCCGTTCACGAAGCGCGCGCTCTCCGAGGTGCCGTACCGCTCGGCCAGGCGAATCGCTTCCTGAATGGCCACCCGCGGCGGCACGTCGGCCGCGTGCTCGAGCTCCGCCGCGCCGATTCGGAGCACGTTGCGGTCGATGGCCGACAGCCGCTCCAGGCGCCAGTTCGTGAGCGCTCCGCGGATCCTCTCGTCCAGGTCGTCTCGATGCTCCTCGACCGTCTCCACCAGCCAGCGCAGATATGGCCGCCGGGACGGCCCCACCCGGCGCGACCGCAGGAAGTCGTCGAGTACCGCGGACGGCCGGTCCTCACCCCTGAGATCGGCCGCGTAGAGCGCCTGCAGCGCCCAGCCGCGGGCGCGGCTACGGTCCAGGTTGGCCATTGTCGATCGCTCGCAGGGTCAACACCGACTCCAGCGCCGCCAGCGCGGCCTCCCGACCCTTGTTGCCCGGGCCGGCGACCGAGCGTGCTCTGGCTTGCTCCTCGTCGTCCGTCGTGAGCAGACCGAAGCCCACCGGCACGCCCTGCTCCAGCGCGACGCGCGCGAGCCCCCGCGCCGCCTCTCCGGCGACGTAGTCGAAGTGCGGAGTCTCTCCGCGCACGACGCATCCCAGGGCCACGAGGGCGTCGTAGCGTCCGGTGGCAGCCGCGCGCCGACCCGCCATTGGCAATTCCCAGGCCCCGGCCACGTGGAAGACGTGCACGTTCTCCTCGCCCAGGCCGGCCTCCCGGACGGTTTCGAGTGCTCCCTGAAGTAGTGGCTCCGTAATCTCTTCGTGAAAACGACTTACCAGAATCGCCACGACGATGTTATCGAACCGGGGCACGGCCCTCGTGGCGGCGGCTCCGGCCACTACGAGCCCTCGCCAACGCGCAGCAGGTGTCCCAGCTTCTCGATCTTGGTGTTCAGGTATTTGCGGTTGTGCTCGGAGGGCTCCACGCTGAGCGACTCGCGCCCCGTCACTTCCAGCGCGTAGCCGTCCAGGCCGACGATCTTGCGCGGGTTGTTGGTCAGCAGGCGGATGCTGCTGAGGCCCAGGTCACGGAGGATCTGGGCGCCGATCCCGTAGTCCCGCAGGTCCGCCTTGAATCCCAGCTCTTCGTTGGCCTCCACCGTGTCACTGCCCTGATCCTGCAGCGAGTAGGCGCGGATCTTGTTACCCAGGCCGATTCCCCTGCCCTCCTGCCGCAGGTAGACGACGGCGCCCGCGCCCTGCTCATCGATCCTGCGCAGCGCGGCCCGCAGCTGCTCCCCGCAGTCACAGCGGCGCGAGTGGAAGACGTCACCGGTCAGGCACTCGGAGTGCATCCGGACCAGCACGTCCTGCGCGCCCTCGATGTCGCCGCGCACAAGCGCCACGTGCTCGCCGTGATCGATCTGATTCTCGTAGGCGATCACCCGAAAGTCCCCGTACGGCGTGGGCAGCTCGGCCTCGGCTACGCGCTGCACCAGACGTTCGGTGCGCAGACGATACGCCACGATGGTGGCCACCGTGATGAACGGAATCTCGTGGCGCTGGGCGAACTCCTCCAGTTGCGGACGGCGCGCCATGGTGCCGTCCTCGTTCAGGATTTCGCAGATCACGCCGGCGGGCTCGAGCCCCGCCAGGCGGGCCAGGTCCACCGAGGCCTCGGTCTGGCCGACGCGCCTGAGAACGCCACCGGGCACGGCTCGCAGCGGGAATACGTGGCCGGGCCGAATGAAGTCGCCCGGAAGCGAACCCCGGTCGGCCAGCAATCGGATGGTCGTCGCGCGATCGAAGGCGCTGATCCCGGTGCTCACGCCGAAGCGCGGGTGGGCGTCGACCGACACCGTGAAGGCGGTGCCGCGTCGGTCCTGGTTGCGGTCGGCCATCGGCCGCAGCTCTAGCCCGTTGGCCTGGTCCTCGGTGATGGCGACGCATATGAGGCCGCGCCCGTGCGAGGCCATGAAGTTGACCAGTTCGGGCGTGATCTTCGAGCCCGCGCACACGAGGTCTCCCTCGTTTTCGCGATCCTCGTCGTCGGCGACGATGACGAGTCCACCCTCGCGGATCGCGCGGATGGCGTCCTCGACCTTATCGAACGGCATGTTCGGCTCTGCCCCGGCGAAAACCCAGGTCAGACGCCCGGAGGCGTCCGAGACACGGGCTCGCCCATCGACTCCAGGTGCTTCGCCACGTACCGCCCGATCAGGTCCGCCTCCAGGTTGACCGCCGATCCGGGTCGGAGCCGGGCGAAGTTGGTGTGACTCCAAGTGTACGAAATCACCGCGAGACGCGCGACCGCCGGCTCCGGCATGGCGGCCACGGTCATGCTTACCCCATCCACGGCCAGAGAGCCCCTCTCAACGGTCACGCGAGCCACCTCATCGGGCAGCTCTATGTCGAGCAGGCTCTGCTCCTCCCCGGGGGCGATCGCCCGCACCCGCCCCACGCCATCGACGTGTCCCTGCACGAAATGGCCTCCCAGGCGGGCTGACGCGGCCAGCGCACGCTCCAGGTTCACCCCGCGCCCGACGGCGAACTCCCCCATCGTGGTTCTCGCCAGGGTGGTGGGGGTCGCCTCCACCGTGAAAACCCCGGCGTCGATCTCGGTGGCGGTCAGGCACACGCCGTCGACCGCCACCGAGTCGCCCATGCGCAGGTCCTCGAGAACGCCCGCCGCCTCGAGCCTGAAGCGACGCCCGTCCCCCACGGCCTGCACGTCCGCGACGACGCCGACCTCCTCCACGATGCCTGTGAACATGAGCGCGCTCAGCCCTCCCCTCGGACGCGGTCCCACACGATCTCCACGTCCGAGCCGCGCGGGCGCAGGCCGGTAACCCGCCAGCCACGGCCGGTTCCGCCCGGGTCCGTAAGGGGGAGCCCGGGTCCGGCGACCGCGGGTACGCCGTCGGGCCCGAAGATCCGGGGTGCGACGAACAGGTGCAGGCGGTCGACCAGGTCCGCCGCGAGCAGCGAGCCGGCGACGCGTCCGCCCCCCTCGAAGAGGACCGACTGGACCGGGTGCTCGCCGAGCGCCGTGAGGACCGCCCTCAGATTCAGGCCGTCGTCGCCCGCGGCCACGGGGACGACGCGGGCGCCCCTCTCTTCCAGTCCCCGCCGCAGCGTGGGGTCGGCGTCGGGGGCGCAGAACACCCACGCGCTGCCGGGCGCGCCCGACGCGAACAGCTTCGCCGACGGGTCGAGCGCGCAGCGGCTGGCCAACACGGCGCGCACCGGCGGGGCCGCCGGGACGACGTCCCCGCGCGCGGTCAGCTCCGGGTCATCCGCGAGGGCGGTCCCGGATCCGACCACGATGGCCCCGTATCCAGCCCGCAGCGTGTGCACCGCCGCGCGCGCCTCCGCGCCGGTGACGGGAGTTTCCTCACCCGGCCGACCCAGGCGTCCGTCGAGCGACACCGCCAGCTTCAACGCGACGAACGGCCGGTCCGAGCCGAAAGCGTGGAAAAAGGCCGCGTTCTGGGCTCGGACTTCGGGCGCGGCCACCGGCCCCTGGACAACCAGCCCGGCTGCGCGGAGAAGCGCCGCGCCTCCCGCGGCGCGCGGGTGCGGGTCGTTCGCCCCGTAGACCAGCGCCGACACCCCCGCCGACAGGATGGCGCGCGTGCACGGAGGCGTCTTGCCGTCGTGAGCGCACGGCTCCAAGGAGACGTACATGGTCGCTCCCCGGGCGCGCTCCCCGGCGGCCTCGAGGGCCGCGATCTCCGCGTGCGGGCCGCCGAACTCGGCGTGCCAACCTTCGCCCACGACCTCCCCTTCCTGCGCCAGCACGGCTCCCACCATGGGGTTCGGTTGGACCCGCCCCCAACCCCGCTCCGCCAGCTCGAGAGCGCGCGCCATGAGGCGCGCCGACGTGTCCCGGTCGACCAAGTGCGCGCTCAATAGGTGAAACGGAAAGAGATGCCTCCGAACGCCCGGCCGCCGCTCGGCTCGATGTCGACGCCCGAGTCGGAAAAGCCGTCGCCGCCGGCCTGCCAGCCCGCCTCTGCGGCGACCTGGAATACCAGGAAGGTCCAGCCGACGCCCGCGAAACCCGCCCAACGTCCCACGTCCACGTCGGCGACCGCGGACACCTCCGGCGCGCCGGCCAGGTTGGTGTAGGACGCGCTGAGCGGACCGCCGACGCGGTCCCAGCCCGCGCCCACCAGCGCGTCCACGGAGCCGAGGCGCTTGCCCGCCGTCAGCCGCACCGAGAGCCCGTCGAGGTCCCCCTGCCACCCGGGCCCGTCGCCCGCCGAGGCGGCCTCGAAGCGAGCGATCTGCCTGTACGCAGCGGACACCGTCAGTCCCGGCAGCGTGAACGACTCACGCAGCACGCCTAGCCTGGCGCCCAGGGCCCAGGTCATGCCGTCGCTCACGTCGAGCGAACCGCCGCCGCCGATCCAGCCCACCGAGGCCAGCGCGTCGATCGAGAACACGCCGCCGACCGTGGGGGCGGCGAAAAAGCCGTCGAACAGCGCCACGGCCGCGTCCACGCCCACCGCCACCAGTGTGCCGTCAACAGAGGGAGCCACCTGCGATGTGGCGCCGCGTACGCCGAGTACCTCGCCGACCGTCACGCGGGTGGCGATGGCGACGTGGCGGCTGGCGGCGGTGCGCTTGCCGAGGGTGCTGGCCGACCCCGGCAGCGGGCTGCCGCCGCCGGCGACGAGCGCCGCCCGCGCCCACGCATCCAGCCCCGAGAGGACCGCCAGCGCGCACCCTTGCTCGCCCGCCGGGCACACCTCGGGGACCTGGGCGACCGCGCGCTGCGTGGCCGGGCCGGCGACGGCTGCGGCGCACACCGCGGCGCACGCCCGAGCCGTGAGTGTTCGGGTCAGGAGCCTCCGGGGGTCGCGCGGAATCGTCATATCGGTCGAGCGGAGTTCAGACGAGGACGACGCGGCCCTCTCCGGGGCCCACAGCGCCGATGATCCACGCGGCTTCGCCCGCCGCGCCCAGGCGCTCCACCAACCCATCGGCGTCCTGGCCCGCCACGACCAGCACCAGCCCGACGCCCATGTTGAAGGTCCTGAACATCTCGTCGTCGTCCAGGCCGGCCAGGCGCGCGACGGTGGCGAACTCCCGTGGCACCGGCCACGAGCCCACTCGAACCCGGGCCTCGAGGTCACCGGGGAGCGCGCGGTCCAGGTTCTCGAGCAGGCCGCCGCCGGTGATGTGAGCGAGCGCGTGGCAGTCATCCACGAGCGGCAGCACGGACCTCACGTAGCTTCGGTGCACGCGCAGCAGCAGGTCGGCGATGCTGTCGTCGGAATCCGGAAACCGGTCATCCACGCCGAGCCCCAGGCGGCCGAACAGGAGCTTGCGAAGCAGTGAGTAGCCGTTGGTGTGGAAACCGTCGCTCGCCACGCCTATCAGCGCGTCGCCCGTGGTCACGCGGTCCGGGCCGGGCCTGCCCCGGGCGGCCGCCTCGCCCACGATGAACCCCGCCAGGTCGTAGTCGCCCGCGGCGTAGAAATCCGGCATCTCGGCGGTCTCGCCGCCCAGCAGCGCGCAGCCGTTTTCGCGGCACCCCGCCGCCACCCCGCGGACCACGTCCTCCACCACGCCCTCGTGCAGCTCGCCGGTGGCGATGTAGTCCAGGAAGAACAGCGGGCGCGCTCCCTCGACGAGGATGTCGTCGGCGCAGTGGTTGACCAGGTCCCGGCCCACCGTGTCGTGGCGCTGCGCGAGGATGGCCACCTGCAACTTGGTACCGACCCCGTCGGCGCTGGCGACCAGCGCTCGCCCGGCTCGGGCCGGCGCCGCGAACACCCCCCCGAACGAACCGGCCCTGGACAGCACTCCGGCCGTGCGCGTGCTCTCCACCAATGCCGCGATGCGGTCCTTGGCTCTGCCGGCGGCGTCGCGGTCGACGCCGGCGGCCCGATAGGTCAGCGCCTCACCGGCTTGCGGCATCGCGGATCTCCAGGTCGAAGCTGGTCATCGCTTGAAAGTCCCGCACCCGATCGTCCACTTCCTGGAGGGCCAGCGAGATGAACCGGCGCAGCCCGAACTGCTCGACGGCGAACGAGCCCATGACCGACCCGTACACCATCGCCCGTTTCAGGTCCTGCGTCCCGGCCGCGCCGCGATGGGCGAGGTAGCCCAGGAACCCACCCGCGAAGGCGTCGCCCGCCCCGGTCGGATCGAAGACGTCCTCCAGCGGGAAACCGGGCACGAAGAAAGTCGCGTCCGGGCCGAACAGGATCGCGCCGTTCTCCCCCTTCTTGATTACGACCATTTCCGGGCCGCGCGCGCGGATCCAGCGCGCCGCGCGAACCAGATTGTGTTCACCGGAGAGCTCGCGCGCCTCGGCGTCGTTCACCAGCAGCACGTCAACCCGCTCGAGCAGCTTCATGAGCTCGTCCGGGGTCCGCTCTATCCAGTAGTTCATGGTGTCGCACGCGACGAGCTTGGGCGCGCGAATCTGCTCCAGCACCTGGAGCTGCAGCGTCGGGTCGATGTTGCCCAGGAAAACCCACTCGGCGTCGCGATGGCGCTCCGGGATCACCGGGTTGAAATCGGCGAACACTCCGAGTCGGGTCTCGAGTGTGTCTCGGCTGTTCAGATCGTAGGAGTAGCGTCCCGCCCAGAAGAAGCTCTCGCCGGCGCGCCGCTCTATCCCGCTCAGGTCGACCTTCCGACCCGCCAGGAAGTCCAGCCGGTCCAGGTCGTAGTCGTCTCCCACGACCGCCACGACGCCCACCGGAGCCAACAGCGAGGCCGCCGCCGCGAAGTAGTTGGCCGATCCTCCCAGGGCGTCGTCCACCTTCCCGAAGGGCGTCTCGATGGCGTCGATCGCGACGCTCCCGACGACCAGCACGGGGCGGCTCACGCGGGCTCCCTTCGGTCCATGCGATCGGGGGCCTCCAGGCCCAACAGCGCCAGACCGTTGCGAAGCACGGTGCGGATACCGCGCGCCAGCGCCAGGCGCGCGCGTCGCAGCCCTTCGTCCTCGACCAGGACCGCCAATTCGGGTCGTCTGCTGGGGTTGCCGGCGTGGTACCACGAATTGACCGCCCCGGCCGTCCCTTCCAGGTACTCACAGATCAGGTGGGGGCTCGAAGCCTGCGCCGCCCGCTCCACCACTTCCGGGAACTGGGCCAGGCGCTGAATCAGGTCCACCTCGGCCGGGTCATTCAGGAGATCCAGATCCGCCCCGTCTCCGGCGCCGTCCGGATCCACGCCGGCGCGCCGAAAGATGCTCATCATGCGGGCGTGGGCGTACTTGACCTTGTAGACCGGATTCTTTTCGGACTCGTCCAGGGCCAGTCCCAGGTCGAAAACCATCTGGGCGTCGGGTTTGCGCATGAGGAAGAAGTAGCGCGCCACGTCCCGTCCCGTCTCGTCGATGAGATCACGCAGGGTCACGATGTCGCCCGCCCGCTTGCTCAGCTTCACCTCTTCGCCGTCGCGCATCACGCGCACCATCTGGACGATCTGAACATCCAGCATGCCCGGATGGCCCAGCGAGGCCAGCGCGGCCTGCATGCGCGCAACGTAGCCGTGGTGATCGGCCCCCCAGACGTCGATCAGGCGCTCGAAGCCGCGCTCCGCCTTGTCCCTGTGGTAGGCGATGTCGGGGAGAAAGTACGTATAGGATCCGTCGCTCTTGATCAAAACCCGATCCTTGTCGTCCCCGTGCGCGGAGGTGCGCAACCACAGCGCTCCGCCCTCTTCGTAGGTCAGCCCGCGCGCGGCCAGGTCGTCCAACGTCGCCCCGATCGCGCCGGTCTCGTAGACCCGCGACTCGGCGAAAAAGGAGTCGAACTCCACGCCGAACGCCTCCAGGTCCAGCCGCTGCGCCTCGCGCATCTCGGCCTTCGCTTCCAACGCCAGCAGCGCGCAGCGTTCGGCAACGTCCATTGCGGAGAGGCGCTCGCCCAGGACGCCGTCCAGCCGGCCCGCCAGCTCCACCACGTAATCCCCCTGGTAGCCGCCTTCGGGGAGCGTGGCCTCTTCCCCTCGCGACTGCCGCCAGCGGGCCTCGACGGACTCCCCCAGCTTGTCGATCTGGGCGCCGGCGTCGTTGACGTAGAACTCTCGCTCGACGTCGTGGCCGGTCCACTCCAGCAAGCTGGCGATCGCGTCGCCGAACGCGGCGCCGCGCCCGTGCGCCACGTGCAAAGGGCCCGTGGGGTTGGCCGACACGAACTCCACCTGGACGCGCCTGCCCCGTCCGGCCGAAGAGCGGCCCCAGCGCTCCGCCGCCGTCAGGATGGCGGCGAGGCGCTCGCGTACGACGCCCGAGGCGAGGCGGAAATTGATGAAGCCCGGCCCGGCGATCTCCGCCGTCGCAACGCCGGCCGCGGCCCGATCGAGACGCTCCAGCACCTCGGCCGCGATCTCCCGCGGAGGGCGGCCCAGGCGTCCCGCCAGGACGAGCGCGAGGTTGGACGCCACGTCCCCATGCTCCGGGTTGCGCGGCTTCTCCAGGTGCACCTCCACCGCGCCGTGGACGCCCAGCGCCCGCGCGATCTCGGCGAGCTGGCGCTCCAGGGCGTCGGTCATCCGGCGTCCGCGCCGCTGGCTTCACCGGATCCAGGCGGCGCCTTCTTCGCTTCCTTCGAGGAGGACTCCTTGGCCCCGCCGGCGTCCTTGTCGCCGGACGCGTCGGCCTCGGATGCGGCGGCTCGCTTGTAGGATTCCGAGCGATAGTCGGTCGTGTAGAAGCCCGACCCCTTGAACAGAAGCCCGGCGCCCCCCGACAGCCGACGTTCGCCGTCCCTCCCGCATTCGGGACAACTCGCCACGGGCGGGTCGCTCATCTTCTGGAACGCCTCGAAGTCGTGGCCTTCCGGGCACCGGTATTCGTACGTAGGCATCGCGTCGGGTTCGAGTCTGAGGATCGGTGGATCGTCTCAGGCGGGACGATAGACCCCCCAAGCGCCCCGGAGTTCGTCGCTCAACTCCCCCAGCGTGGCGCCCGCCTTCACCGCGTTGATGATCGGCGGCATGAGGTTGTCGGTGCCGAGCGCGGCCGCGCGCACCGCGCTCAGCGCCTCCGAGACGCCGGCGTCGTCTCGATCCGCCCGCAGCTCCGCCAGCCGTTCGCGCTGCCGTCGCTCGAGCTCGGCGAAGTCCGGCGCCTCGATCCTGGGTGGAGTCGCCTCCTCCTGGAAGGCGTTCACGCCCACCACGACGCGCTCGCCGGACTCGACGGCCAGCTGGTGCTCGTAGGCCGCGCGCTCGATCTCCTGCTGGAAGAAGCCGATCGCCCGGGCCGCCCCGCCCAGCTCTTCCACTCGGCTCAGATAGGCGCGCGCGCGCCGCTCGATCTCGGTCGTCAGCGCTTCCACGTAGTAGCTGCCGCCGAGCGGGTCCACCGCGTCGCCGACGCCGGTTTCGTGCGCCAGCACCTGCTGCGTCCGCAGCGCCAGCCCGGCCGACTCCTCGGTGGGCAACGCGAGCGCTTCGTCGTAGGCGTTGGTGTGCAGCGACTGCGTGCCGCCGAGCACCGCCGCCAGCGCCTGAACGGCCACCCGCACCAGGTTCACCTGCGGTTGCTGCGCCTGCAGAGTCACGCCGCCCGTCTGGGTGTGGAAGCGCAGCCGCGCCGCGCGATCGGAGCCGCCGTAGCGCTCCCGCACCAGGTGCGCCCACAGCCGCCGCGCGGCCCGGAACTTCGCCACCTCCTCGAACAGGTCGTTGTGGGCCGCGAAGAAGAACGACAGCCTGCGCCCGAATTCCTCGATGTCCTGTCCGGCGGCGACCGCCCGGTCGGCGTACTCGAGCGCGTTGGCGAAGGTGAACGCGACCTCCTGCGCGGCCGTCGCTCCCGCCTCCCGGATGTGATAGCCGCTGATGGATACGGTATTCCAGCGCGGCAGCTCGAGGGCGCAGAACGCGAACACGTCCGTGATGAACCTGAGGCTCGGCTCCACGGGATAGATGTAGGTGCCGCGGGCGATGTACTCCTTGAGGATGTCGTTCTGGATGGTCCCCGCGAGCTCGTCGCGAGCGACGCCGCGCTCGTCGGCGAGCGCGACGTAGAGCGCGAGCAGGATGGGCGCCGTGGCGTTGATAGTCATGGACGTGGACACGCGCTCCAACGGGATGTCCGCGAACAGCGCCCGCATGTCGGCGATCCCGTCGACGGCCACGCCAACCCGCCCCACCTCGCCCGCCGCCATGGCGTGGTCGGAATCGTAGCCCATCTGCGTGGGCAGATCGAACGCGACGCTCAGGCCGGTGGTGCCCCGCTCCAGGAGGTAGCGGTAGCGCGCGTTGGTCTCCTCGGCGGTGCCGAACCCGGCGTACTGGCGCATGGTCCACAGACGGCCCCGGTACATGGTCGCCTGGACGCCGCGCGTGAACGGCCACTCGCCCGGAAACCCGATCTCCTCCTCGGCGGGAGCGTCGCGGCCGGTGTAGACGGGGTCGATGGGAATGCCGCCCGGCGTCTCGAACGTCGCCCGGCGTTCGGGCCCGCGCGCGTGCGCATCCGCCAGCGTCGTCTCCTCCCAGCGTTCGCGCTCGCCCGGCCCGTTCATGAGCCCCCCTCGGCGAATTCCACCAGGGTGGCGCCCCTCTCCACGGCGGCGCCGGGCTCCACGGCGACGCGCCGGACCACGCCCGCCGCCGCCGCGCGCAGCTCGTTCTGCATCTTCATCGCCTCCATCACGATCACCGCCTGGCCGGCGCTGACCGATTCCCCCTCGCCGACCTCGACGCGCACGATCAGGCCAGGCATGGGCGCCTTGAGGGGCTCCGGCCCTCGTGTGCCCGCGCCGGTCTGCGTCAGCGCGCGGATCGCCAGGGTCCGGTCGTCCACGACCTCCACCTCGGCCGGCGCCGAGCCCGCGAGCGCGACCAGCCAGCTTCCGGCCGTTTCGCCCGGTTCGGCGACGACCGTCCACGATCGCCCGTCCAGCATCAGGTGGCCCACCGGGCTGTCGATAGCCGAGGCCAAGTCCACCTCCACCTCGCGGCCGTCGAGTCGCACCGAGTCGCCGTCGACCTCCACCTCGTAGGTGCGCTCGCCGACGGCTACGTGGTAGCGCATAGCTCCACCACGGTCTCGACGTGGGCGGTCTGCGGGAAGAGGTCGAAGCAGCTCACGGACGCGCCGCGATACGTCGACGAGAGCCGGTCCACGTCGCGCGCCAACGTCGCCGGGTCACAGCTCACGTACACGACGCGAGGGGGGGCGTCCGCGAGTAGCGCCTCCACCACCAGCGTCGACAACCCGGCGCGGGGCGGGTTGAGGACCAGCACGTCGGCCGGCAACGCGCCGGCCAGCGATTCCTCCACGTCCCCACAGCGGAAGTCCACGCCGGGCGCCAGGGCGCGACCCCGGTCCACCGCGGCGGGGTCACGTTCGAGGCCCACCACCTCGGCTCCGACATCGGCGATCCGGCCGGCGAGCGTCCCCAGGCCGCAGTAGGCGTCCACCACGCGCGAGCCCGGCCGCGCGTCCACGACGGCCAGGACGTGATCCAGGAGCAGGCCCGCCGCGGCCTCGTTGACCTGCGTGAACGCATTCCCGCCCGCGAAGCCGCCCGCCGCGACCTCGCCGGCGACCGGGTCGCGCTCGGCGGGCCGAGCCGCCAGCAGCGTCGGCCGCTCCGCTCCGCGCTGCCGGTGCCATACCTGCTCGAGCGCGGGCGCGTCGGCCAGCAGCGCCGCGGCGTCCCCCCCGGGCCGACCTCCCTCCACCACCAACGCGACGGCGCCCGGACCGGCGAGCCGCAGCGTGCACCTCAGCTCCCTACCGGGCGGCAGGCGGCGCGCGCCCCCTCCCCACGCGCTGCGCACCTGACCCCAGGCGAGCGCGATCGCGGGGTCGGGCAGCAGGCACCGCTCGTCCACGTCCAGAATCCTGCCCGGCCTGTCGCGCTGGTGCAGCCCCCCCACCACGCGCCCTCCCCTGAGGCGCCGCACGGTGAACGTCATGCGGTTGCGGTATCTCCACTCCGCCGGCGCTGGGGTGACCGGGGGAGGCTCAACCTCCCAGCTCCCCAGCCGCCCGAGCGCATCCGCCACGATCGCCGCCTTGGCGCGCAGCTGATCCGCGTACTCGAGGTGCTGGAGGGCGCAGCCGCCGCAGCGGGCGTAGAGCGGACACGGCGGCTCGCGGCGGCCCGGGCCCCGCTCCACGATCCGCACCGAGCGCGCCTCTGTCCAGCGCCCGCGGTCGCGCACCACCTCGACGTCCAGGACGTCGCCCGGTGTGCTCAGCGGTACGAATGACACGCGTCCGTCGGCCAGCCGCGCGACGCCTCTCCCGCCCGCGGCTATGCGGTCGATCCTGACGGTCTCCACGCCCGCGCCCGTCACCGCCATCCCAGGTCTCTCCAGCGGGACCCCGAGCGACCCGCGCCGTCGACGCGTCTGACCGCCGTGCGGCGCCGCCTGCGGTGCTCCGCCAGCGCCGCCGTCACGGCGATGGCCTCGTCCCTGCCGTCTCCGTCCGGCCCGAGCCCCAACTCCTCACCGTGGTGTTCGAGGAAGCCGATGTCGAGGTCCCCCGCGCGGAATTCCGGGTGATCCATCAGGGCCCGGTGGAAGGGCACGCTGGTGTCGACGCCCACGATCCTCAGCTCCGCCAGGGCGCGGCTCATGCGGGCGATGGCGGCCTCTCGCGTGGGAGCGTGCGCGATCAACTTCCCGAGCAGTGGGTCGTAGTGGAGGGTCACCTCCTGCCCCCGCGCGATTCCGCCGTCCCAGCGCACGCCGGGCCCGGCGGGAACTTGCAGGTGGCGCACGACGCCGGTGGAGGGCAGGAAGCCGTGGCGCGGATCCTCGCTCGTGATGCGGCACTCGATGGCGTGCCCGCGCAGCCGGATGTCCTCCTGCTCGAACGGCAGCCGCTCTCCGGCGGCCACGCGCAGCTGCCATTCGACCAGATCGATGCCCGTCACGAACTCGGTAACGGGGTGCTCCACCTGGAGCCGGGTGTTCATCTCGAGAAAGTAGAACCGGCCATCCACCCACAGGAACTCCACGGTGCCCGCGCTCGCGTAACCGACGGCGCGCGCCGCCGCCACCGCGGCGCCACCCATCTCCTTGCGCTGCGCGGCGCTCAGCACCCCCGAGGGCGCCTCCTCGACGAGCTTCTGGTGCCTCCGCTGAATGGAGCACTCGCGCTCGCCCAGGTGCACCACGGCGCCGTGCGCGTCTGCCAGCACCTGGATTTCGATGTGTCGCGGCCCCTGGAGGAAACGCTCCAGGTAGACTCGTCCGTCGCCGAAAGCGGCGACCGCCTCGGCCCTGGCGGCCCGAAACGCGTCGGCCAGCTCCTCGGAAGCTCCGACGACGCGCATCCCCTTGCCGCCCCCACCGCCGACGGCCTTGATGAGGACCGGGTAGCCGACTTCCCGAGCCGCCTCGGCCGCGGCGTCCGGGTCCTCGAGCGGCTCGACGGTCCCCGGGACGACCGGCACGCCCACCTGCGCCATGCGGCGGCGCGCCTCGGTCTTGTCGCCCATTGCGGCGATCGCCGCGGCGGGCGGGCCAACGAAGATCAGGCCGGCGTCCGCGACGGCCTGCGCGAACGCCGCGTTCTCGGCCAGGAACCCGTATCCGGGGTGCACCGCGTCGCACCCCGACTCCCGCGCCGCGGCGATGATCGCGTCGCCGCGCAGATAGCTCTCGGAAGCAGGCGAGGCGCCTAAGTGCCTGGCCTCAGCGGCCGCCAGCACGTGGGGCGCCGTCCGATCTGCGTCGGAGAATACCGCCACGGCCGGTACGCCCAGGTCGTGACACGCCCTGACTACGCGCAGGGCGATCTCGCCGCGGTTCGCGACCAGCACTTTAGTCAGCACCTGAGCCGACGCCAGCTATCTGGTTGCATACCACTATTTAGAACGGCGATCACAGTGGAATATTGCCGTGCTTCCGGGGCGGATTCTTGGCGCGCTTGGCGCGCAGCGTATCGAGCGCGTTGATGAGGAGCGGGCGCGTCTCGCGCGGGTCGATGATGTCGTCGACGTAGCCCCGTCCGGCGGCGATGTATGGGTGCGCAAAGCGTTCTCGGTACTCCGCCTCTCGCGCGGACGCCGCCGCCGCCGGATCGTCCGCGTCCGCGATCTCGCGACGGAACAGGATCTCGACGGCCCCCTTGGGGCCCATCACGGCGATCTCCGCGGTCGGCCATGCGAAGTTCACGTCGCCCCGGATGTGCTTGGAGTTCATGACGTCGTACGCGCCGCCGTAAGCCTTGCGCGTGATCACCGTCAGGCGAGGCACCGTCGCTTCGCAGAACGCGTACAGCAGCTTCGCGCCGTGCCGGATGATGCCTCCGTGCTCCTGGGCGACCCCCGGCAGGAAGCCCGGGACGTCTTCGAACACCAGGAGGGGGATGTTGAACGCGTCGCAGAAGCGCACGAAGCGCGCTCCCTTCACCGCGCTGTCGATGTCCAGGACGCCCGCGAGTACGGCGGGTTGATTCGCCACGATGCCGACCGACCGACCGCCGAGGTGCGCGAAGCCCACTACGATGTTGGCGGCGAAGTCGGGCTGTACCTCGTAGAACGCTCCGTCGTCCACCACGCAGCGAATCACGTCGTGGATATCGTACGGCTGCGACGGATCGTCCGGGACCACGTCCAGCAGCGCCTCGTCCATCCGGTCGAAGGGATCTTCGGTCGCGCGCGTGGGGGGGTCCTCACCGTTGTTTTGCGGAATGTAGGCGAACAGAGCGCGGATGCGCTCGAGGCACTCGGGCTCGCTGTCACACGCGAAGTGGGCGACCCCCGACGTACCCGCGTGCACGTCGGCGCCGCCCAGCCCTTCCATGTCCACATCCTCGTGCGTGACCGTCTTCACGACGTTCGGCCCCGTGACGAACATGTAGCTCGTGCCCCGCGTCATGAAGACGAAATCCGTGATCGCGGGCGAGTACACCGCGCCGCCGGCGCACGGACCGAGGATGGCGCTGATCTGCGGCACCACGCCGGACGCCAGCGTGTTCCGCAGGAAGATGTCCGCGTACCCACCGAGGCTCACGACGCCCTCCTGGATGCGCGCCCCCCCGGAGTCGTTGAGGCCGATTACGGGGGCGCCGTTGCGGAGCGCCAGGTCCATGACCTTGACGATCTTCTCCGCGTGGGCTTCGGACAGCGAGCCGCCGAATACGGTGAAGTCCTGGCTGAACACGTAGACGAGCCGTCCGTGAATGGTGCCCCACCCGGTAACGACGCCGTCCCCCAGGATGCGCTGCTCTTCGAGCCCGAACCCGGTGGCCCGGTGGGTCACGAAGCGGTCCAGCTCGACGAAGCTCTCTTCGTCCAGGAGCAGGTCCAGGCGTTCGCGCGCCGACAGCTTGCCGCGCTCGTGCTGCGTCGCCAGGCGCCGCTCGCCGCCGCCCTTCGCCGCCTCCGTGCGGAGCTCTTCGAGCCGAGCCAGCCGCTCGCGCATTGACACTACTCGGCCAACGCGATGGGCATGACGCGCCCGGCCTCGATCCGCACCAGCCGCGGCCGGCGCACGATGATGCCGTCGCGGACGCCTATCCAGCCCGTGGCACCGCGGTGCCAGGTGTCGGCGGCGATCCCCTGCGCTTCCTCCCCCTCCCGGCCCGCGGCGGCCTGCCTCAGCAGCAGCAAGGTGGCGTCGTAGGCCAGCGCCGGGAAAGGATTGTCCAGCGTGCGCCGGTAGGTGGATTCGTAGCGCTCCACGAACGCCGCGTGCATCGTGTCGGCCGTCGTCGCGCCCGCCGAGGTGGCCGCGACCACGCCCTCGAGCGCCCCTGGCTCGACCAGGCGAAGGACCTCGTCGGACGCCCACGCGTCGTTGCCGAGCACCTCGAGCGTGGCGAGGCTGTCTCCCAGGAACGCGAGCTGCGGCGCCAGCTGACGCACGCCGCGCTGATCCGTCGGCGCGTACACCACCTCGACGCCCGCCGCGGTCATCTCTTCGATGACGTCGCGGAATGTGGTTTTTTCGGGCGCATAGGGAATGATCAGCGTCGGTTCGCGCCCGCCCGCCACGAGCCGGTCCCGGAAGGCCGCCGCGAGCAATTCGAAGCCGGGCGTGCGCGGGTGCACGATGGCCACCCGCGCGAAGCCGCGCCGCAGCGCGTAGTCGGCCAGCGTCTCCGCGTCGACGGGGTTGGGCCCGTTGAGGGTGTACGCGTTCCTGTCGGCCGATGGGTGCTCCGAGGCGGTTGGGCTGATCATGGGCACGTCGGTATTGACGCGGGCGTCCGCGGCCGCGGTCAGAGACTCGCTCAGGAGCGGCCCCAGGATGCCGTCGGCGCCCTGCTCCTCGAGCGACAGCACCAGCCGGGCGCCCAAAGCCTGGTCCGAGCCGTCGTCGGCCACGCGCAGGTCCACGTCCCTTTCGGTCGCGCTCCTGAAGGTGTCGATGGCCAACCGGGCTCCCTCCATCACCAGCTCGCCGTAGCGTTCCAGGACCCGGGAGCCGCTCTGGGGGACGATCGCTCCGAGGACCAGCGTGCGCCGGTCTCGGTTTCCGGCGGCGCGCGTGCGTCGCTCGCGCGAGTCCGCCAGGATGTCGAGCGCGGGGCGCGCCCCGTCCTCATCGCCCGGAAAGAGTCCAGCGTAGCGACGCGCGCGCCGATCGGCTCCGTCGAAATCCTCCAGCTCGAGGGCCGCCCTCGCCGCCACGAGAAGCGCCGGGGACGAGGCCGGAGTGGCCGCGAATTCCACCACGATCTCCTCCGCCCGGCTCAGCGCGACCGCGTAGTCGCCCTCGCGCAGGCTCGCGCGCGCGGCTTCCAGCCGGTTCGCCGCCTCCGCGCGCTCCGCCGCTGTCGTGGGGCCTCGCGCGAGAGGCGGCACCGCCTCCGGCCCTCCGGTGGGCGGAGGGCCCGCGCTGGCGCACGCGGAGAGCGGAGCCAGCAGGAGGGTAGCCAGCGCCGCGGCGCGCGCCAGAACTGCTCGGGTGGACGACATCGATCCTCGGACTCCGGTCATCTCTTCAATGCGCTGTGCCCTGGCTCGGGCGCTCCGGGAATGGCGGCTGCGAAAGGTATGCCGCGGCAACTCGCGAAAAAAGGACGGGCGCGTTGCGCCCGTCCTTTTCCGCCAAACCGGATCCTTTGCGGCGCCGTCGTGCTACGCCTCGGCCGTCTCCTCGACTTCAGCCTCCGCCTCGGGGGCCTCTTCTGCCTCGGCTTCGGGCGCCTCTTCAGCTTCGGCCTCAGGAGCTTCTTCTACCTCGCCCTCAGGGGCCTCTTCAGCCTCCGCTTCGGGCGCCTCTTCAGCCTCCGCCTCGGCGCCTTCTTCAGCCTCCGCCTGGACGCCTTCTTCAGCCTCCGCTTCGGGAGTCTCTTCAGCCTCGG
>JBDLIA010000035.1 GCA_039715185.1 Gemmatimonadota bacterium | reverse complement strand
CCTGATCTCGCCCGCGGCCAGGTCCCCGGCCACGCGCAGCGCGTCGGCAGCGTCGGCGTTGCGACGCAGCGGATCGCGCATCGTCGCGTAGACGCGGTGGCCGCGGGAGGCGAGTACCAGCGCCGCCTCGAAGCCGATGCCGCTGCTGGTTCCGGTGAGCAGAATGACCCGTTCGGGGGATGTCATGCGATACGCAGTCCTGGATGATCGTGGATTCGCTTCTGCCGACGGCCCAGGCCCTAATAGGGCTCGCGGCCGGCGCGGCCGGCAAGGTCTATCCGCGCAGTCGGTCCAACGGGTAGACGGTCCCGCGCCACTCCACACCGCCGGTGACCAGCGCCCGCACCGTGGCGGCCGCGATGGCGTAGCCGATGATGGCCGCTCCCAGCGGGTACAACGCCGCCGTCCACGCGCGCAAGCCGAAGCGGCGTGCCGAAGCGGTGAACGCGGCTACCGCCAGCGCGGCGGCGAGACCGAAGAGGACGCGGTCGAGCCCCGACAGGAGGACCACCGCGACGAACGGCCACACGTGAAACGCGAACAGGCTCGCCACGACGAGCGCCACCAACCAGGGACGATAGTCGACCGCCGCGAAGGCGTTCTTCCTGAGGCCACGTATGAGCTCGGGGACGCTCCCGTACCACTCGACCTCCGCGAGGCTGTCCCCGTAGGCGGCGCCCGACGAGAAGCCCGCCTCCTTGAGGATGCGCCCCAGCCGCAGGTCGTCATCCGGCCGCAGGGCGATCCGCTGGTGGCCACCGACGGAACGATACGCCTCGGTTCGCACCAGGTTGAACGCCCCCACGCCGACGTGCGCCCGGCTGCCGGGGTCGCCGGCCAGCCACGGACGGAAACGAAGCGCGAACAGCACCGTGAAGACGCCCACCGCTGCGCTCAGCACAGCTCCGGGAGAGCGCATGCGCGGGAACAGCGCCAGGTGGTCGAGTGCGCCCCGAAGCGCGTGGTCGAGCGCGGTTGCTACCGCGTCCGGGTGCAGGCGCACGTCGGCGTCGGCGAAAACCAGGAAATCGGCGCGCGCGGCTCGAGCGCCCACGTGCAGCGCGTGGTTCTTGCCCAACCAGGCCGCCGACAACTCGCGCACGTGCACGACCTCCAGGCGCCCATCCGTGGCCGCCAGGCGATCCAGTATGGCGCCGGTTCGGTCCGTGGATCGATCGTCCACCGCGACTATCCGCAGGCCAGCGTGACGCTGGGCGAGTAGCGTCCGCATGGCGGCCTCGACGTGGGCCTCCTCGTTGCGCGCCGCCACGACCACGGCGGCGGTGACCGCGGGCGCCGAGCCCCGCGGGCGCAGACGCGGAATGCGCCTCAGGCCGGCCGCGAGCATGGCGGTCGCCGCCAGCCAGCCGGCCGCCGTCAGCAGCCCGAGCGCGGTCACGCCGGAGCCGTGAGCTCCCGGGCGAGATCCGCCACCCGGGCAGCCGCCACCCGGTGTCCACCCTCGAACGGCCAGGTCCGGGCGGGCACGCCCGCTTCGTGAAGGGAGGCCGCGGCGGCGTCGGCGGCGGCGCGCGTCACGTGCGCGTCGTCGGTTCCGTACGCCAGGATCACGTCCACGTGCGCGAGTCTGGTGGCCGCGGCGTCGAGGTCCAGGTCGTGCGCCGGCAAGCCCGCCCACAGGATCAGGCGGTCGATCTCCGTGCGCCCGTATGCGGCCCAGCGGCTCGCGGTGGCCGCGCCCTGCGAAAAGCCGAACGCCGTGAGGCGCCCGGGTCCGGTGTCGTCCGCGCCCACCAGCTCCGCGAGCGCGTCGAGGTACTCGACGTAGTCGTCGATCTCGCTCTCGCGATCCTCGCGCGTCATCCAGGTCGCGCCCACGCGCGCCTCAGCGCCGTGCGGGCCGCCGTCGTCGTCGACGTAGAACCGCGACAGGCCCTCGGGGACGATGATCCTTCGAGACGCACTCGCGACGTCTACGAAGGAGCGCGCGAAGTTGCGCGCGAGCTGACGGTACCCGTGGCAAGCGATCCACAGCTCGGCGGCCCCGGGCGCGTCGGCGCCCACGACAGCGAAGCGGGCCGTGCGGGCGACGCGGATGTGCTCTTCCCGGACGCTCGCCGCCGCGCCGGGACCGGGCGCCGGCGAGCTCATTGGGTCACGCGGACCAGGTGGTATCTCTTCTTGCCGTGACGCAGCACCAGGAAGCGCCCATCCAGCGCGTCCGCCGCCCTCAGGCGACGATCCGCCTCCTCGACGCGGCGGTTGTTCAGGTATATCGCTCCCTGCTGCAGCGCCCGCCGCGCCTCTCCCCGCGACTTCAGCACGCCGGCGTCCGCCAGCGCCTCCACCATGCCCAGCCCTTCCCCGGCCAGCCTGTCCGAAGCCACGGCGCTGGACGGGACGTCGGCGAAGATGTCCTCGATGTCCGCCCCGGCCAGCCCGTCGAGGGATCCTCCGAACAGCACTTCGGTGGCGCGCCTGGCCCGCTCCAGCCCCTGGGGTCCGTGCACGCGCAGGGTCACGTCCTCGGCGAGCGCGCGCTGGGCGGCCCTCTCCTGCGGGCGCTCGGTCACCCCCCGGTCCAGCTCGGCGATCTCTGCGTGGTCCTTGAGCGTGAAGAAGCGCAGGTACGTCGGCGCGTCGGCGTCCTCGGTGTTCAGCCAGAACTGGTAGAAGCGGTAGGGCGAGGTCCGCACGGCGTCGAGCCACACCGCGCCCGCTTCGGTCTTGCCGAATTTGACGCCGCTCGTCGCGGTCACCAGCGGCGCCACGATCCCGTGCGCGGACTCGCCCCTCGCCCTCCGCACGAGGTCTATCCCCGCGGTGATGTTGCCCCACTGGTCGCTGCCGCCCATCTGGAGCGTGCAGCCCTCCTGGTCGTGGAGCACCAGATAGTCGTAGGCTTGCAAGAGCATGTAGCTGAATTCGGCGTAGCTGATGCCGGCCTCGTCGCGTTCCAGCCGACGCCGTACCGACTCCTTGCGGATCATGGCGTTCACCGAAAAGTGTTTGCCGACATCGCGCAGGAAGTCGACCAGCCGCACCTCGTCCAGCCATTCGAGGTTGTTGCGCACGCGGGCCGCCGTGGGCCCCGGAGAGAAATCGAGGAAGCGCTCGAGCTGTCCTCGGATGCCGGCGGCGTTCGCCTCGGCTTCCTCCCGGTCGAGCAGGAGACGCTCGTCCTCCTTGCCGCTGGGATCGCCGATCAACCCGGTGCCGCCGCCCACGAGCGCGACGGGGATGTGGCCGGCCCGCTGCAGGTGCACCAGGAGCATGACCGGCACGAGCGACCCAATATGAAGGGTCGGGGCGGACGGATCGAAGCCAATGTATCCGGATACGGGCCGGCCCTGCTCGGCTCGTTCGCCGAGGTGCTCCGCCGTACCCTCGGTCGCGTCGTAGAGGAGACCGCGCCAGGTGAGTTCGTCGATGAGGTCCATGGCACGCGAAGATAGTTTAGGGCGAGGGCACGGCAACGTCGGCGCCTACCGCATCGGGACCCAGGGGTGGAGCTACCCGGCCTGGGTCGGGCCGTTTTATCCGCCCGAGCGACAGGGAGAGGACCTGCTGTCGGTCTACGCGGAGGCCTTCGACAGCGTCGAGGTGAACTCGACCTTCTACGCCACTCCGGACGGTGCCAGGGTAGCCTCCTGGAAGGAACGCACGCCCGCCGGCTTCCGGTTCGCGGTCAAGCTTCCGGGGGAGATCACGCACGAGCGGCGGCTGCGCGACTGTGGCCCCACGCTACGTACGTTTCTACTCCGCGTCGAGCTTCTGGAGGAGAAGCTGGGCCCCATCCTGGTCCAGTTGCCGCCGGACTTCACGGTGCATTCCCGCGCCGCCCTCGAGCGTTTCATCCCGACGCTGCCGGCGGATTTCAGCTTCGCCGTGGAGTTCAGGTCTGCGGGCTGGTTCGCGCCCGACGTCCTGCGCTTCCTGGAGGACTACGGGATCGACAGGACGATCAGCGTGGGGCCCTGGCGGGACACGGCGACCGCGCTCGAGCTTCTGCCCACGGCGGGTACCGCGTTGACGTACGTCCGCTGGATGGGAGAGGTCCGGCACCGCTACGGGATGCGCCGCGTCGAGGCACGCCGAGACGCCGAGCTGGATGCCTGGGCGGACGCGCTCCGGGACGCCGTCTCGGCGGGGCGAGTGGTGTGGGCGTTCTTCAACAACGACTGGCAAGGCCACTCGCCCGCCAGCGCCCGGGCGCTGCAACGCAGGCTCGGGATGTCGCCGGTCGATCCCGCGGCCCTGGCGATGCAGCGCGATCTTTTCTAGGCGTCGCCCCGGCCGCCCTGCGTCAACACCACGTCGGCTCGCCTGACGATGGAAGACTCGCGCGCAAGCCGAGCGGCGAGGGCGCCCAGGCGGTCCCCCGTGATCGGATGGCTGTCATCTCCCGCGACGTCCGCGACGGGCACCGCGATGTGGGGTCGAACGGCGAGCTCCGGTTCGGGAATCCACAGACCGGCCTCGGCGTCCTCCAGCACGAGTCCGGGCACGAACACGATGTCGATGTCGATGGTACGGGGGGCGTTCGGGTCCGGAAGCCGGACCCGCCCAAGCCCGTTCTCGATGGGCCGCAGCACGTCGGCGCGGAGGCGGTGGAGGGTCAGGTCCGTGCTGATCCGCACCGCGGCGTTCAGGAACCGCGGCGTACCCGGGGCGCCGATGGGATCGGTCTCGTAGACCCGCGAGAGGGCGTCGACGCGGGTCTCGGCCCTCAGCCGGTCCACGGCGAGGGGCAGGTTCCGCTCGGGGTCGATGTTCGACCCGAGCAGGAGCACGACCGTGCGCGGGGGACTCATCGCTCTGGCTGCTCCGCTAGTGTGCCGGCGCGGAAGTCCCGTGTGCACCGAGGCGCGTGATGCGCCCGCGGGGCAAGGCGAAACGACGCGCCGTAGCCGCGCTACGGCAAGGAGTTCCAACGCCGCATCCGCGGGATGCAGCGCGGGCCGAATGCCTACGGGACTTCTGCAACGGTACGCTAGAGGCGCGGGGTCAGGCGAAGTCCGCCGCGGTCCGCTCCACCTCGATGCCGGCCGAACGCGCGAAGCGCACCGCGCCCGGCTTCTCCACGCGGATCACCGCGCGCTCCGCCCCGTGGTCCAGCACCGCGATGCGTGCGATCTCGTGGGCGAGCGCCTCGACCAGGTGGTGACCCGAGCTCTCCGCGTAGGCCATGACGGCCTTCGTCAACGTCCGATAATCGAGCGCGTCCGCGATGGCCTCGGACGCGGCCGCGGCGCGCGCATCCACGAACAGCTCCATGGATATGAGGATGTCCTGGTGTTTTTTCCTCTCCCAGTCGTTCAGGCCGATGATACCCCGTACCAGGAGGTCCTTGATGAGAATCCGGTCGGTCGCCGCCACGGTGTCCAGCTCCTCGTACGGGTTCAGGGCGTGCCCACGAGCCCTTTTGCCGGGCTCGGCGCGCCAGGGGCGTCCGGCTCAGCGGCCGGAGAGCAGGTGCTCGCCGCCATCGACCGCCAGCGCCTCGCCGGTGATGTAGTCGCTGGCAGCGAGAAACACGACCGCGCTACCGATATCGGCCGGATCGCCGGTGCGCCCCAGAGGCAGGCGATCGCCCCGGTGACGCCATTCTTCGCTATCCGGACTCTCTCCGGGTGGCGGCAGGATCGGCCCGGGGAGCACCGCGTTGACCCGAATCCGGGGCCCGAGCTCCTTGGCCGCGGCCTTGGTCAGGTGAACGAGGCCGGCCTTGCTCACCGAGTGATGCGCGAAGCCGCGCCAGGGCACCAGCCCGCTGAGGTCGGCGATGTTGACGATCGCCCCGGGCTGGGCCCGGGCTCTCAGGAGCGGTGCCGCGCGGCGGATGCACAGGAAGGGCGCGCGCAGGTTGACGGCCAGCACGCGGTCCCAGGCTTCCGCCTGGATGTCCTCGATGGGCGCGCTCTCGAAGGAGGCGGCGCTGTTCACCAGCACGTCGAGTCCCCCGCGCGCGCCCTCGATCGTATCGAACAATTCGTCGATGTCCGCCGGCACCGAGAGGTCCGCAGCGATCAGGTCCGCGTCCCGCCCGAGCGCGCGAACGCTCTGCGCGGTCTCCCGCGCCAGGTCCGCCGAGCTCCGGTAGTGGACGAGGATGTCCGCGCCGGCCTCCGCCAACGCCAAAGCGATGGCGCGTCCCAGCCGGTGCCCGGCCCCCGTGACCAGGGCGAGCCGTCCGTCGAGACTCACGCGCCCTCCCCCACTATCCTGGCCGCCGTGCGCGGACGCTCGTCCACGGTCAGTTGGAAGACGTCCGGGCGGGCGTAGTGGCCCGTCGGGTCGAAGTCGAAGCGCGCGCGCGGGATCGCCCCCAGGTCCAGATCGGCCTGGAGGATTCCCTCCACGCCGTAGAGCGGACCAGCGAGTTCTTCGCCCAGCGGACCCACGATGGCGCTTCCGCCCCGGTTCAGAACCGGCTCCGCCCCCTCGATATCCTCCCGCCCTACGAGGTCGGGCGGGTACATCGAGGCCTCGAGGTACTGGTTGCAGCCCAGCACGAAACACCGTCCTTCACAGGCGATGTGACGCAGCGTAGCCTGCCACGTGTCCCGGCAGTCGGCGGTGGGCGCGACCCACACGTCGATCCCCTTGGCGTACATGGCCGCGCGCGCCAGCGGCATGTAGTTCTCCCAGCAGATCAGCCCGCCGACCCGGACGCCGTCCACCTGGATCACGGGAAGCGTGCTGCCGTCTCCCTCGCCCCAGATCAGACGTTCGGCGGCGGTCGGCTTGAGCTTGCGATGCTTGGCCAGCAGGCGTCCGTCGGGGCCGAAATAGAGCAGGGTGCAGAAAAGGGTCCCGCCGCTGTGGGTGCTATCGCGTTCGACCACCCCGATCGCCACGTAGACCCCCGCCGCGCGGGCGGCGTCGCCGATCGCCTCCGTGTGCTCCGATGGAACCGCAATTGCGTTGGCCCAGTAGCGCTCGAAGGTTCGCCTGCCGTCCTCGGTGCGGCCGCCTACGCGCGTGCCGAAGCGCAGTCCCCAGGGGTAGGCCGGCACGAACGCCTCCGGGAACAGGACGAACCGGGCGCCGCGCTCGGCCGCGCCGGCGATCCGGCGGGCGACCTTGTTCAGCGTCGCGTCGCGCTGAAACACTTCGGGTGCCGCCTGTACGACGGCGACGGGTAGCGATTCCATGGACAACCGACGGCTCGTGGACGATCACGGGGGGCCAAGTTTGGCGCGCGCCGCGCCCAGGCGCCAGACGGGAGCAGATTCGGGAGGAGCATGGCTGATTCGGGACCAGACAGGAAGAGCATCGTGTGGCTCGTGCTGTCCGCGCTCGGTCTGCTCGTGGCGGGACTCTTCGCGCCTTGGTTCAGAAGCCGCGAGCGCGCCGAGTTGGACGACGACGCCCGCGAGCGCGCTCCCGGCGACTTCGTTGCGCTACCCGATGGCTGGACGCACTACGAAGAGCTGGGTCCCCCCGATGGGCAACCGGTGGTGCTCATCCATGGCTTTTCGGTGCCCGCCTATGTCTGGGACGCTACCGTTCCGGCGCTGGCGGAAGCCGGGCTCCGTGTAATCCGCTATGACGTCTACGGCCGAGGCTACTCGGATCGGCCGCGGCGAAGCTACGACCGCAACCTGTTCGAGCGTCAGCTCGTGGGGCTCCTCGAGGCGCTCGGTGTCGAGCGACCGGCGGACCTGGTGGGGCTGTCGATGGGGGGCGCCATCGCTGCCGCGGTAACGGACCGGTACCCGCACCTGGTTCGTCGCCTGGTGCTGATCGATCCGTACGCACAGCGCTCGCCGATCGGCCCGCTGGCCATTCGCGGAGTGGGCGAGCTTCTGGCGACGACGCACTTCGTACCCCGGCTCGTGCGCCGGCAGCACCGGGACGTGCGCGACACTCCCTGGTACCCACGCTGGGTGGAAGCCTACCGCGAACAGGTCGGGTACCGGGGCTTCCGCCGGGCGTTGCTCGGGACCGCCCGCGACTTCATCGACCGCGACCCGCGTCCGCTGTTCGAGGCCGCGGCCGCGCGCGGCAAGCCGACGCTGCTGATCTGGGGCGAACACGACCCCACCGTCCCGCTCGCAGCCAGCGTATGGCTGCGCGAGCTGTTGGAGCCGGAGTTCCTGCTCGTGCGCGGCGCCGGGCACGTACCCCACGCGCAGCGTCCCGACGTGGTCAACCCCGTCGTCGTCCGCTTTCTGGCCGATGCCCCGGCCGGAACCCGCTAGCCTCGCCTCCGCTACAACGCTGGTGGACTGTAACGGATGCTAGGCACTCATCTGCTACGGTACACTGGTACGGGCGCGACCGGAGCCAGCCGCAGGCGCCCGACCCCAGACCGGAGCGTCCCCATGCTGCGACTTCCCAGCCGGATCCGGGCCGGACGTGAGATTCCGACTTCCTCACTCGCGGACATCGCTTTCCTGCTGCTGATCTTCTTCCTGGTCACCACGGTCTTCGACGAGGAGCGCGGATTGTCGATGGTTTTCCCGCCGCCGGACTCCCCGATCGACGTGCCCGCCGAAAACGTGCTGCACGTGATCGTGCGCACCGACGGCCTGGTCGATCTGCGACCGGGTACCAGCTCCTTCGCGCGGGTCGTACGCGCGCGCGATATTCCCGACTTATGGCGGGAAGCGCACGCGCAGAACCCGCTCCTCATCGCCGCCGTGCAGACCCATCCGGAGGCGCCCTACGCCCGCATGATCGATGTTCTGGACGCTCTGCAGGGCGCGGGCGCGGAGCGCGTCTCGCTGCGACAGCTGGAGCCCTGAAGGAGGCTTGCCTCGGATGAGAAAGGCCCCTCCCGGCGTCCCGGAAGGGGCTTTTTCATCGGTGGATCGCCGTGCAGGCGAGCAACACCACGTCGTCATCGGAGCACGCCAGCTGCACGCTCTCCCCGCGCACTCCTAAGGCTCGCGGCGCCTGGCGGCGTCGGGCCCGAGCGGAGACGACCCCGCTCACGGATTAATCTAGTGTACCGTTGCAGAAGTCCCGTAGGCATTCGGCCCGCGCTGCATCACGCGCCTCGGTGCACACGGGACTTCCGCGCCGGCACACTGGATGATCGACAGAGTAAACCACCGGGACGACGGGATAGTTCCCGCCGCCCCGGCGACAATCGCGAGAGGGACGGACCCCGTTACAGCCCCTGCTCGCGCTCCACCTGTTCCCGGAACTCCTCTGTCGCGAACATCGCGATCTCGACGCGCCTGTTGAGCTGACGCCCATCGGCGGTGTCGTTGCTCGCCACCGGCTCCGATTCGCCGAGTGCGACGACGCGGACGCGGGACGGCGAGACGCCGCGCGACATGAGATAGTCGGCGGTCGACTGAGCGCGCTCGCGCGACAGGTTCATGTTGTAGTCGTCCGCGCCCGTGGCGTCCGTGTGCCCGACGATCATGAGCTCACGCCCCTCGTACTTCTCGAAGCTGGCGCCCAGATCGGCGAGATCCGCACGCGAGGCAGAGCGCAGGTTCGAGGAGTCGAAGTCGAACAACAGCCCCGACGGGAAGCTGATCAGGATGCCCTCGCCGACGCGCTCCACGTCGGCGCCCTCGAGATCCGCTGCGAGCTCCTCCGCCTGCTGATCCATCTGGCGCCCGATGACCGCTCCGGTCACGCCACCGACGGCGGCGCCGATGATCGCGCCGCGCGCCGTCGACCCGGTCGCCTTGCCGATCGCGCCGCCCACGACGGCACCACCGGCGGCGCCGATGATCGCGCCCTCCTCCGTGTTACTCAGGCTGGCGCACGCGGACAGCGTGAGCGGAATCAGCAGGGCCACGGCAGGTGCCGATCTTCGAATCTTGAACATGGCGGACACTCCCTCCCTCGTTGTGGTTCTATCACTACCACCCGTTCTCGTCCCCCTGGTTGGGCTTGCGTGCAAGGCCGGTGCCATGAACCCCCGAACGGCACTTTGCCGCACGGTACGGGGACAAAGCGTCCGCTGCCCGCGGCGCCTTCGCGGTCACCGCTGCGCATCCGTGTCGCCCCGTCAGGTCGCTCGTGCGTCCCCTGGCGTGGACAGCGCGCCGGACGACCGCAACGGCCGCGCCCGCCCGCGTGTCCAGACGGAGGACGGGGGCGGCGCTGGTGAGCGCCTCCGACGCCGCTTGGCGAGCCCGCTCCAGAGCGGGCCCGACGTTTGCACGGCGGTATTCGCACGGCGATAGATGGACCATGATGCACGCAGCGTTCGTCCCAAGGAGAGAGACCATGATCTCGGCACCCCTTCGTGGTGCGTTCCCGTCGGCGCGCGACCCGCGCCTGGCCATCCTGCCGCTGCTGGCGGCGCTCTCATCGGCCTGCGCCGGGTCCCCCGCCACGGTGTCGCCGCAGCCGGCGGCGGAGACGGACCCTCTCTCGGCCTGGCCGCCACCACGCCCCATCGCCCGCGAACTCACGCCGTCGGCCGTGTACCGGGGCGCTGAGGAGGCGGGCACCCGGTCCGCGTCGGGAGCGCCCGGGGCCGCGTACTGGCAGCAGTGGACGGATCACTCCATCGACGTACGGGTCGATCCCGACTCGAAGCGGCTGGAGGCCTCCCTGCGCATGGACTACCACAACCGCTCGCCGGACACGCTGGGCGTGGTCGTGCTCGAGCTCACGCAGAACGCACACGCGAGCGGCGCGCGTCGGCTGGAAACGATGGAAGTGACCGGAGGCGTGTCCCTGGGACGCGTCTCGGTCGACGGCGCCGAGCTGACCGCCGGGGCGCTGGGTGAAGGGCCCGCCTACCAGGTCGACGGCTCGGTCATGGGCATCCGGCTGCCGGTCCCGTTGGCGCCCGGCGCCAGCGCCCGGATCGACATCGACTACGGCTTCACGATTCCGCAGGCGGGGGTTAGCGGGCGCATGGGCTGGAGTCGCGACGACTTCCTCTTTCTGGCGTACTGGTACCCCCGCATGGCGGTCTACGACGACATCGCCGGCTGGGCCACCGATCAGTACCTGGGGGCCGAGTTCTACCAGGGATACGGCAACTTCGAGTATTCCGTCACGCTGCCCCAGGGATGGGTGGTGGTCGGTACGGGCGAGTTGCAGAACCCGGAGGCGGTGCTCGCGCCGCACGTGCGCGAGCGCCTGCTGAGCGCCCAAACGAGCGACGAAGTGGTGAACGTGGTGACGCCGGCCGACCACGGATCGGCCACGCTCACCTCCGCGGACGGCTGGCTCACCTGGAGCTTTCGCGCCGACTCCGTCCGAGACATCGCGTTCAGCGCCACGCGCGCGTCCAACTGGGACGCCGCCCGATCCTCGGTGGGAGACCGGGACGGCGACGGCGCGGAGGACTGGGCGCGGGTGGACGCGATCTGGCGCGAGGCGGCGCCGCGCTGGGCCAACGTGTGGCGCTACGCGCAGCACGCCGTGGCCTTCCACTCGCGGTTCACGGGGCAGCCGTATCCGTGGTCGCACATGTCGGTCGTGGAGGGCGCGGGCATCATCGGCGGCGGCATGGAGTTTCCCATGATGACCCTCATCGGCGACTACAACCAGGCGGGCGACAGCGCTCTCTACTACGTCACGTCCCACGAAATCGCGCACATGTGGGTGCCGATGCTGCTGGCCAACGACGAGCGGCGCTTTTCGTGGATCGACGAGGGCATGACCAGCTTCCTGGAGAACCAGTCCCGCAAGGAGTTCTACCCGGGCGTCGACCACGACCAGCCCGACCGCGATTCCTACATCGACGGCGCCCGAGCGGGGGCCGAGGGGTCCATGATGACGCGGTCCGACTACCACGTGCCGGGGCCGGGCTTCGTGATCGCTTCGTACCGCAAGCCGGCGACCCTCCTGGCTCTGCTTCGCGGCGTGCTCGGCGACGAACGGTTCGAGGCCGCATACAGGGAATTCCACGCGCGCTGGCGATTCAAACACCCCTATCCGTGGGACTTCTTCCGCACGATGGAGGACGTGACGGGACGCGACCTGAGCTGGTTCTGGGGTAGCTTCTACGATGAGACCTGGACGGTGGACCACTCCGTGGACGGCATGAGCGTGTTCGAGGACGGCTCGGCGAGGATCACCATTCGCGACCTCGGTGACGCGCCGCTGCCGGTGCCCGTTTCGGTCACGCGCGCGGACGGCTCCACCGTGGAGTTGATGGTCCCCGTGGAGCGCTGGCTGCTCGGACACCGCACCGCCACCCTGCTACTGGAGCCCGGCGCGCCGCCCACGCGGGTAGAGGCGTCGCCCTCCATGGCGTGGCCCGATGTCGACCGGTCCAACAACGTGCTGGAGCCCCCCACGACCTGAACGGCGGTCCGCTACATGGTCGCTCCCGCGATCGCGAACGCGGCGGCGGCCACCCCGCCCGCGATCAGCGCGTAGGGCAGTTGCGTGCGCACGTGATCCACGTGGTCGGTCGCGGACGCCATCGAGCTGATGATGGTCGTGTCGCTGATGGGGGAGGAGTGATCGCCGAAGATTCCGCCCGATAGCGACGCGGCCACGAAGGGCGCGACCGGCAGGCCGAGCGTGACCGCCGTGGGCACGGCGATCGGCATCATGATGGCGAACGTGCCCCAGCTTGTGCCCGTAGAGAACGCCGTGAAGCCGGCGACCACGAAGATGAGCGGCAGCAGCGCCGCGGGGGCGAGCCGCCCGGTCACCACCTGCGCGACGTAGGCGCCCGTGCCGAGAGCCTCCGCCACGTCCGCCAGCGAGAGCGCGAGAAGCAGCACGACCGCCATGGGAATCAGCCCGCCGGCGCCCTTGATGGCGATCTGCGTGAGACGGTCGATGCGCATCGCGCGCTGCCCCAGCAGAAGCGCCCAGGAGACCGCCAGCCCGAACAGCACCGCCCACAGGACGCTCGTCGAGCCGGACCCCGCGCGCACGTCACCGCCTCCGGTCACGTAGAGCCCCACCGGCATCATCGCCACCATCGCCAGGATCGGCAGGATCATGTTGCGCGCCCTGGGTTCGATGCCCGCGTCCGGCTCCGGCGAGATGACGTCCGGATCCACCATCGGCGAGGCTCCCTCGGAAAGCACCCTGCCTTCGCGAGAGCGCTCCTCCGCCCGCCGCATGGGCCCGATGTTCCAACCGGTGGACACCACGATACCGGTCAGCACGATGGCGCCGATGGCGTAGAAGTTGTACGGCATCGAGCGCCCGAACGTGACCAGCGGGTTGGCGACCCCGAGCCCGCCCAGCAGCCCAAGCACGTACGCTCCCCAGGCGTTCAGCGGGATCATGATGCACACGGCCGCGGAGGTGGAATCGATTATGTAGGCGAGCTTCTCGCGCGACACCCGGAAGCGGTCGAACAGCGGGCGCCCGATGGCGCCGGCCACCAGGACCGTAATGTTGGACTCGATGAAGATCAGGATGCCGAGGATGTAGGGCAGCAGTTGCGCCCGCCGGGCGTTGGTCACCAGCGACCGGCGTTCGATCTCGTTCACGAACCCGCGCACGCCGCCGGCGCTCTCCACGGTCGCGATCAACGACCCGATGACCAGCGTGAACAGGATCGCGCGGGCGCTCCCCGCGTCCGCCAACACGGCGACCGTCATGTCGACCGCCCGCGCCAGCCCCGCGAACGGGTGCCAACCCTCCAGGATCGCCCCCCCCAGCCAGATGCCGGCCGCGAGCGACAAATACACCTGACGACTCGCTATCGCGAGCGCGATCGCGAGCAGCGGCGGCAGCAGCGAAATCCAGCCCAGATCTGTCATCGGGGTCGCCGTTCGGGGGGCGCGGTCAGGGTGAGTCGGAGCCGGGAGGCTACCGGGCTCCACCGTCGAGCGTCAAGCGCTCAGCCGGTGAAGACGTGCGTCCAGAAACCGTCGGCGCGGCCGATGCCGTGCCGACGCAGCGTGCAGCGTTCCAGGTTCTCCCGGTGGCCGGGGCTGTCCAGCCACATGCGGAGCACGTGTTCCGGTGGCCGCTGCGTGAGAGCGAGATTCTCGGCCACGATCGTCCAGCCAGCGATGTTGGCCCGGCGAACGCGATCGAACGCGTCGTGTCCGCGCGAGTCCACGTGGTCGAAGAAGCCCTCATCGCGCATGGTCTCGCTGTGCTTCAGTGCAACTCCCGCAAGGTCCTGGTCCCACCTCAACTCGCCGCAGCCCACCGTCCGGCGGTGCCCGTTCACGAGGTCGATCATGCTCTCGACCATTGGATCGACCGCCGGACGAGTCGCTTCGGCCGCCTCGGTATCTTCGGCGTCCGGCGCGTGGTCCCGCGCTGGGAGCGCGGAGGTCGGGCCGGCCGGGCTCGCGGGCAGGGTCGCGTTGCGGCGCGGCCCCGCGGGAGCGCAGGCGACGACCAGCAGGAGGGCGGTGACCCACCCAATCGGCGCTGACGCGGAAGACATGGGTGGTGATTCACCGGCGGCCCGGAGTCTGTTCCGGAGGCGCCGCGGGGCCGACCGATCGGCCGACCCCGCCAACGCCGCTACCGGGACCGGGTGCCGCTCAACCGCGCGTCGCCTCCCAGTTGCGCGAGACAGCGGACCAGTCGACCGTCTGCCACCAGGCCTGCACGTAGTCGGGACGCCGGTTCTGATAGTGCAGGTAGTAGGCGTGCTCCCAGACATCCAGGCCCAGGATGGGCGTGTGCCCCTTCATGTAGGGGCTATCCTGGTTCGCCGTGGAATACACCTCCGCCCCTCCCCCGTCGTTCACGACGAGCCACGCCCAGCCGCTCCCGAAGCGGCCGCCTGCCGCCGCGGAGAACTCGTCCTTGAAGGCGTCGAACGAACCGAAGGCGCCGGCAAGCGCTTCGGCGAGCCCGCCACCGGGCTCGCCCCCGCCGCCGGGCGACATGATGCTCCAGAACAGCGCGTGGTTCGCGAACCCGCCGCCGTTGTTGCGCACGCCGCCCCGGACGGACCCGGGCAGGGACTCGATGCCGCGTAGCAGATCCTCGATGGGTCGATCGTGCAGGTCCGGGTGGGCTTCGAGAGCCGCGTTCAGCTTGGCCGTGTAGCCCGCGTGGTGCTTGCCGTGATGGATTTCCATGGTGCGCGCATCGATGTGCGGCTCCAGCGCGTCGTGCGCGTAGGGGAGATCGGGCAGCTCGAACGGATAGGACATCAATCGCCTCCTCTGGGGTGTCTCGTCTGGGACTGGCTGGTCATCAAGATACTGTGAGTTGCAACTCCCCCCGGGCCGCGCGGGCGAGCGTCTCCCTGACGCGCTCGTCGGCCGCTTCCGCGGGCGTGGCGCCGCTCTGCTGCGCGCGGCGAAGTATGTCGGACACGGTGGCGCCCACCTGGAGCACGCGCTCGCGAATGCGCTCTTCGGTGGCGCCTTCGGCCACCAGGGGAAGCGCCGTGGCGCCGCCGGCGTTCACGATGTAGTCCGGCACGTACACGATGCCTCTTTCGGCCAACCTGTCCGCTACGCGCGGGCTGTCCAGTTGGTTGTTCGCCGACCCGGCGACGATGGCGCACGCCAACTCTTCCACCGTACCGGGATTGAGCGTCGCGCCGACCGCGCACGGGGCGTACACGTCGCACTCGCGACCGTAGGCCTCCTCGGCGACGACGACCTCGCCTCCGATTTCGCCGGCCAGGCTGCTCGCTCGCGCCTCATCCAGGTCGCACAGCAGGACTTTGGCTCCGCGCTCGGCGAGCATGCGCGCCAACGGGACGCCCACGTCGCCGACCCCCTGCACCAGGACCCGCAGGCCCTCGATCACCCCCGCGTTGGCACCGGTGTGCGTGACCGTCGACTCGATCCCGGCGAAGACCCCGAGGGCGGTGTACGGACCGGGGTCCAGCAGCTCGCCCGGACGCGCGTGCACGTGTTGAGTTTCCTCGGCGAGAATCGACATGTCCTCGGGGGTCGTGCCGAGATCCTCGCCGGCCACGTAGCCGCCCCGCAGGACGTTGAGCAACCCGCCGAAGCGGCGTAGCAGGCCCTCGCGCTCCGGCCCCCGGAGGATCCTGGAAACCGCGAGCACGGACTTGCCGCCCCCGAACGGAAAGCCGATGCCGGCCCACTTGTAGGTCATCCCCTCGGCGAGGCGCATGGCGTCGCGCAGGCCATGGTGCGGGGCGGGGTACGCGCGCATGCGGCAGCCGCCCACCGCCGGGCCAAGGCTGGTGTCGTGCACCGCTATGAAGATCCACGTGCCGGTCGGCCTGTCGAAGCGGCTGACGACCGCCTCTCCCTGCCAGGCCTCCATGAGCCGGTCCATCGAACCCGATGCGCCAGAGTCGCTCATCGGGCCTCCTCCGGTTCGGCGCGCGGAAGCGCCTCCGGCAGGTCGGCCACCACGTAGGCCATGACGGCCATCGCGGCGACGCACAGGGCCACCTCCTCGGGGTCGAGCTTGTCCAACGTGTCAGCCGCGCTGTGGTGGTACCAGAAATACCGCGAGCGGTCCACGCGCAGGCCCATCCCGGGCACGCCGCCTCGCATGAGAAGCCCGATGTCCGCTCCTCCCCCGCCCCGCGTCACCTCGCCCGCCGCGATACCCTCCAGCAGCTCGCCGACGCCCCGCACGAGGTCGAAGGCCTCGTCGGAGCCGGTGAAGCCGAAGCCGACGGGCCGAAACACTCCGGCGTCCGATTCGATCGCCAGGACCGTTCGGTCGATCTCATCCGCGTGCCCCAGGGCGTATGCCCGGGCGCCCCCCAGGCCATTCTCTTCGTTGGTCCACAGGACCACTCGAACGGTCCTGCGGGGCCGTAGCCCGAGCGCTTTCATGAGCCGCACGGCCTCCCACGCGACGACCGACCCGCCGCCGTCGTCCATCGCCCCATCGCCCACGTCCCAGGAGTCAATGTGGCCGCCGATGACCACGACCTCATCCGGTTTCTCGCGGCCCACGATCTCCGCCATGACGTTGCGCGACTGGGCGTCGGGGAGTGTCTCGGCGCCCATTTCCAGGTGGACTACGGGGGGGCTTCCGCGCTCGGCGAGCCGCCTGAGCCTCAGCGCGTCCTCGACCGTTATGGCGGCGTGCGGGATGCGGGGCACGCCGTCCTCGTAGCGCATCGTGCCAGTGTGCGGCGTCCGCATCGAGTACGGCGTCACCGACCGGATCAGGCTGGCGACGGCGCCGACCCGCGCCGCTTCGATCGCGCCGTTGAGGCGATACTGCACCGTCTCGCCGTAGGTCGTGAACGGCACGTCGTACAGCACGATGCGTCCGCGCGCGTCGTCCGCGCGCTCCGTCAGCTCGTCGAAGGACGCAACCACCAGCACCTCGGCGGTGATGCCCCCGGCGGGCGTTCCCACGCTCCCGCCCAGCCCCAGCATCGGCAGGTCCGCGGCGCGCGGCTCCACCAGCGCGAGGGACTCCGCGTTGCGCACCCAGTGCGGCACCACGACCGGCTGCGCGCGCACGTTCTCCAGGCCGTCACCGGCCATTTCCTCCAGGATCCAGTCGAGCGCGCGCTCCAGGCTTTCGGATCCGCTGAGACGGTGTCCGAACCGGTCGACCATATGCGCCAGGCGGTTCCATGCGGCGGAGTCCGCGAGCGCAGCGTCGATCAGGCTATCGGCGACCGCTCGATACTCGGACATCAGGTCGGACTGACCCGTCTGCGCGCCGAGGGCGGGCGGGGTTGCTGTGAACAGCGCGCATGTGATGGCCCCGCGCGCGATGGGAGCTAGCTTCATGACCGCATTTCCTGCGTTGGATTGCACGTTACTCGACCGCCAAGCATAGCACCGCTCGCGCGCGCGAGGCCACAGCGGCCACCCGAAGGTGGCGAAGCACGCCGGTCCGCCACATCGTGCCCGGTCATGCACGCACCCACGACGTCCGGCAAACCCCGGCTGACGGGCCACGAGCTCATGCGCTCGCTGGGGCCGGGGCTGTTGTGGGCGGGCGCCGCGATCGGCGTCTCCCACCTGGTCCAGTCCACCCGCGCGGGGGCGTCGGCGGGGCTGGCGCTGGCTGGGGTCATCCTGGCCGCGCTCGTCCTGAAGTACCCGTTCTTCGAGTTCGCGCCACGCTACGCGGCGGCCACCCGCCAGAGCCTGGTCGAAGGCTACGCGCGCATCGGCCGCTGGGCTCTGTGGCTGTACCTGGCCATCACGCTCGTGTCTTCGGTGGTGGTGGACGCGGCGGTGATCCTGCTCACCGCCTTCCTGCTACGGGTCACGCTCGGCCTGACCTGGCCCATCGCCGCGGTGGCGGGCGCGCTGTACGTAGCGTGCGCCGCGTTGCTGGCGGTCGGCAGGTATCGACTGCTGGACGCCGCCCTCAAGCTGATCCTCGCGGCGCTCGCCGCTTCCACGCTGGTGGCCGCCGCGGTGGCGCTGCCGCGTGTGGACGTGTCCACGCTGTCTCTCATTCCCGAGATCGGGGGCGACGCGGGTGTTTCGTTCGCGTTTCTGCTCGCGCTGGCGGGCTGGATGCCGACCGCCATAGACCTGTCTGTGTGGAGCTCGCTGTGGACCCTGGCGAAGGATCGCAGCACCGGCTTCGTGACGAGCGTAGAGGCGGCGCGGGCGGATTTCCTGGTCGGCTACATAGGCACCGGCGTGCTCGCGTTCGCGTTCGTCATCCTCGGCGCGGCGGTGATGTTCGGCTCGGAAGCCGCCTTCAGCCCTCAGGGCGGCGAGTTTTCGCTGCAGTTGATCGACCTGTACGAGGCCACCCTCGGCGCGTGGACCAGGCCCTTCGTCATGGTCGCCGTCCTGACCACCATGCTGTCGACTTCGCTGACCGTCATCGACGGCTTCCCCCGCGCGCTGGAAAGGACTATCCGCGTGCTGCGCGAGGGTGTGCCTCCGGCGCCGGCCGAATCCGCCGGCCCGCCCAGCCCGGAGGAGGCCGGGGGCGGCCGCGGGTACTGGATCTCGCTCGCGTGCCTGGGCGTCGCCGTGACCATCGTGCTCACGCTGTTCGCGGGCTCCCTCACGACCATGGCGGACTTCGCCACGATCGTGTCGTTTCTGACCGCTCCCGTGCTCGGTTACCTGAACCTGCGGGTCATCCGGGGCCGGGAAGTTCCCGAGCGCCACCGTCCCGGGAAGGGCCTGGTCGCGTTGGCCTGGGTGGGAATCATCGCGATGTCGGCGTTCGGCATCGTATACCTGATCGCGCGCGTATCCTGACCGGCGGCGGGCGGCGCTCAGCCGATGCCGTAGGGTCCGCTCCCGAAATGGGTGAGCAGCAGCGCGGCGCCGGTCATGGACAGGTTCTTCAGGAAATGAGCCCGCTCGATCTCCATCCGAGCCGGATCCGTCTCCTGCCAGAAGGCGTGCATGACGAACGAGGTCGGGACCAGGAATGCGACCAGTATCCAGCCGCCGATGTCCACGCGGTAGCCGAGCAACACGCTCCAGCCGCCGGCGAGCAGCATGAGCCCCGTTAGCGCGATCATGACACCCGCGGCGGGCACGCCCTTGCTGCGCGCATCGCGGGTCACCTCCGCGTGGCTGACGAAGTGGTTCATACCGGCGAGGACGAACATCGATGCGAACAGGACGCGGCCGACCGGAACCACGATGTCCACGGTGCCTCCTTTCGACGATACGGGGATCCGGGGGGATGTTCTGGTAAGTCCGAGCACGACGGCTGTCAAAACCGCCGGGCGCCATGGAGGACATGGATGAGGGTCTTTCTGACCGGGGCGACGGGCTTCATCGGCGGCGCCGTTGCGAAGGCTCTGCTGCGCGCCGGCCATGAGGTCACGGCGCTGCTCAGGAGCCCGCACAAGCGAGGCGGGCTCGAGGCCCTTGGCGCGCGCGTGAGGCAGGGCGACATCGGCGTCTCCGGCACGTACGCAGCGGAGGCCGCCCGTCACGACGTGGTGGTGCACGTGGCCATGGCTGACGGCGCCGACAAGGCGATCGCCGATCGCGTGGCGGTCGACACCTTTCTGGCGGCCCTCCACGCGGGCGCCGCCGCTCGCCGATTCGTGTACACGTCCGGCTGCTGGGTCCTGGGCGATACCGGCGGCCTACCCGCCGCCGAGGACGCGAGCACGGACGGCGCGGCGGCGCTGGTGCGCTGGCGCCCGGCCCACGAGCGCGCCGTCCTGGCCGGCTCGGGCGCGAACGCCACCACGGTGGTCCTGCGCCCCGGTCTGGTCTACGGTGGGGCGGGTTCCCTCACCGCGGACTGGTACCGAGGCGCGGAGTTGCACGGCGCCGTGCCCCTGGTCGGAGACGGCGCCAACCACTGGTCGTTCGTGGAGCTGGCGGATCTCGGCGCGCTCTACGTAGCCCTGGTGGAGTCGGAGACGACCGGCGTAGTGCACGGCGTTGACAACGCGCCAGTGCGCGCGCTCGACGCCGCCACCGCGGCCAGCGTCGCGGCCGGTGCGGAGGGCCGCGTGCGGCACCTGACGCTGGAGCAGGGGCGAGCTTCGCTCGCAGCGGTGGCGGACGCCCTCACGATGGATCAGGTCATGGTGACCGAACGCGCCGCCGAGATCGGCTGGAATCCCGGCTGCGGCAGCTACCTGGCGTGCGTCGAGCGCGCCTACGGCGAGTGGCGGGAGGCGACGCCGAGGTGATGAGAACAGTGGATTCGTACCCTAGCGGGCGCACCAGCGGCTACGAGCCGTACCCGGACTCGCCGTGGAGAGCGCGCGCGTTCGAGATCATCTTCGAGCACGACACCCCCGCGGGCAAAGCCTTCGACGTCGTGCTCATCCTGGCGATCCTGGCCAGCGTCGTGGTGATCATGCTGGACAGCGTGCAGGGGATCGCCGAGGAGCACGGCCGCACGCTCCAGCTCGCCGAATGGGGATTCACCGGCCTGTTCACGGTCGAGTACGTACTCCGGCTTCTCGCCGTGAAGAGCCGGAGTCGATACGCCGGCAGCTTCCTGGGCCTGATCGACCTGTTCGCCATTCTGCCCACATACCTGGGCCTGCTTTTCCCCGCCGGGCGCTACCTCCTGTCCATCCGCATCCTGCGCGTTCTGCGCGTCTTCCGGGTTCTCAAGCTGGCGCACTTCGTCGGTGAAGCGAACATCCTGACGCAGGCGCTGCGCGCCAGCCGCCACAAGATCGCGGTGTTCCTCTTCACGGTGCTGACCATCTCGGTCGTGGTGGCGTCGCTGCTGTACCTCATCGAAGGGCCGGAGGCGGGCTTCACGAGCATCCCGCGCAGCATGTACTGGGCGATCGTGACGCTCACCACGGTGGGCTACGGGGACATCACCCCCGCCTCGCCCTTCGGCCAGTTGCTCGCCGCGATGGTGATGATCATGGGGTACGGGATCATCGCCGTGCCGACGGGCATCGTCAGCGTCGAGATCGCCACCGCCACGCGGTTGGTCGCGAACGCCCGCGTCTGCCCCTCCTGCGGACTCGGCAACCACGAGGCCGATGCGCGTCATTGTAGGCGCTGCGGAGGCTCGTTGTCCGACGAGCACGATACGGAAACCGGCCAGGCGGACTTGGACGCGCCGCCAACCCCGGAGCGCGGCGATCGACCCCCTGGGGCCGGCTAGTGGACTAGAAGGAGCTCGTGTAGTCGCCCAGCGGCTTGCGGTGGATGTCGGGCACGACCGCGTCCTCGGTCGGATATCCCGTGACCAGCAACAGGAAGGGACGCTCGCTGGCGGGGCGCTCCAGCAGCCGGTTGAGGAAGTCCATGGGGCTGGGCGTGTGCGTCAGCGTCGTGAGCCCCGCGTTGTGCAGAGCGGTGATCAGTATTCCCGTCGCCAGGCCCGTCGACTCCACCGCGTAGTAGTGTTTGACCTTGCGGCCGTCCGCGGTGACTCCGTGCCGCTGCACGAACACCGCGATCAGGCAGGGCGCGGCCTCCAGGAACGGTTTGTTTTCGTCGGTGCCCAGGGGCGCCAGGGCCTCGAGCCACTCGGGAGGGGCGCGCTCCGCATAGAAGCGGTGCTCCTCCTCCTCGGCGGCGACCCGGATGACCGCCTTCATTTCGGGATCGCGCACCACCACGAAGTGCCAGGGCTGGAGATTGGCCCCGCTCGGCGCGGTGCCGGCGGCGCGCAGGCACTCCTCTATCACTCCGTCGGGGATGGGTCGATCGGAAAAGGAGCGGACCGTACGGCGTCTCTCGGCCTGCTCCCGGAACGATTTCGCGCGCGCCCGCATCTCCTCGGGCGGGTACTCGCGGTATGAGGACAGCGGAACGAACCGGGCGGCGGGGCGGTCCCGGCCGGCCGCCGCGGCGCCGTCGGAGCCGCCGCCTCCGGAATCAACCACCCAGAATCGCCCTGACCAGCTCGTCGTTCGTCTTGGTGCGCCGCATGAAGCCCAACAGGTCGTTCATGGCGTCGGCCGGGCTGGAGCGGCTCAGGTCGCGGCGCAGCACGGTGGACGCGCGCAGCGCCTCCGGCGACAGCAGAAGCTCCTCGCGTCGGGTCGCGCTGGCCAGCAGGTCGATGGCCGGGAAGATCCTCTTGTCCGCCAGGGCCCGGTCCAGCACCAACTCGCTGTTCCCCGTGCCCTTGAATTCCTCGAAGATGACCTGGTCCATGCGCGACCCGGTATCGACCAGCGCCGTGGCGATGATGGTCAGCGTGCCACCGCCCTGCGAAGGATCGATGTTCCGGGCGCTGCCCAGAAACCGCTTGGGCTTCTCCAGCGAGTTCGCGTCCAGGCCGCCGGAGAGCGTTCGCCCACTCCCCTGCTCCACAGTGTTGTAGGCGCGCGCCAGCCTGGTGATGGAGTCGAGGATGATCACCACGTCCTCGCCCAACTCCACGCGCCGCCGCGCCCTCTCCAGCGTGATCTCGGCCACGGACACGTGCCTGTCGGCGGGATGATCGAAACTCGAGGCGATCACCTCTCCGAAGCCGTGGTTCTCCATCTCCGTGACCTCTTCCGGCCGCTCGTCCACCAACACGATGAACACCTTGCAGGCGGGGTGATTCTTCACGATTCCCTCAGCCACCGCCTGCAGGATCGTGGTCTTGCCCGCCTTGGACGGCGCCACGATCATGGCGCGCTGGCCCTTCCCCAGGGGGCAGAACAGGTCGATGATGCGGTTCGTGGGATCCGGCTCGCCGTGGTACGTGCGGTCGCACTCCAACGTCAACTGGCTATCTGGGTGCTTGGCGCCGAGCTTGGTGAACCGGACGCGGCGCGCCATGTCCGACGGCGGGTGGTCGTTGACGAGCTGGAGGTTCGTCAGCGGCGGACTCTTGCCGCGGCCCGGAGGTTGGCCGGCCGTACCGGTGATCTCGTCCCCGGACCGAAGTCCGAACCGCTGGATCAGTTTCTGATTGACGTAGATGTCGTCGTCGCCCGGGATGTAGCCGCTGTCCGGCCTTCTGACGAAACCGGAGCCGCTGCCCAACACTTCGAGCACGCCGAGGAAGCCTTCGTTCGACACGGTCACTTCTTATTTCTTGGGGTATCCGCCGCCGGATTCGGCGGCGGCGGTCCGCGGCGCGGTGCGCCGTCGAGGGAACACGCGCTGCGGGCATCGCGGTTCCCAAGGGACTCGTTTGCCGGCTGACGGCGCGATTGTCGCGGGCCTTCCGGATTCGGTATACTAAGAGGTTTGCGGCGACAGGAAAAGAGAAAGGTGTATGGCTAACGACGCGATCGAAATGGAAGGTACGGTGACCGAGGTCCTGCCCAACGCGAATTTCCGCGTCGAGTTGGACAACGGGCACAACATCCTCGCCTATCTCTCCGGCAAGATGCGGAAGTACTACATTCGCGTCCTGGAGGGTGACCGCGTGAAGATCGAGATGTCCCCCTACGACCTCAGCCGCGGCCGGGTCACCTACCGCTACAAGTAGGCGCCTGCTCGGCGAGCGCCGGCCGGGGCACCCCGTTTCCCCTCAGCGTGCCCGCTTCGGGCGCGCAACCAACTCCCCCTGACAGTTCGGGCAAACCCGCTCCATCCCCTCGGAGCAGGCCACGCAGAACGTGCACTCGAAGGAGCAGATGGACGCCTCCTCGTCAGGCCCGAGGGACGCTCCGCAACGCTCGCACTCGGTCCTCATTTCCAGTGCCACCGGAACTCCCATCCTTTCCCATCGGGCCTCGTGGCGTGAACTTCAAGACGCAGTAACCCGCCAATCGGAGAAACGGATGTTCAAAATCGTCGTCGTAGCACTTCTGGCCGTGTGGCTACTCGGATTCATTCAAGGCGTGGGCGGACCGATGGTCCACCTGCTCGCCCTCCTCGCGTTCCTCATCGTTCTCGTCCGGTTCGCTCGAGGCCGTCGCCGGGCTTGACGTTTCAGCGGGCGGCGGCGCCGGGCACCCCGACCGGCTCGTCGTCCCACCACCAGAGGTCGGGTAGCGCCCTCCGGCGTGGATACACCTCGTCCAGCGTATCGCCGTCGTACAGCCGTCCGTTCATCATGACCGAGCGGATGCGGGCCGTGGCCCGGATGTCCGCCAGCGGATTGTCCTCAAGGACCACCAGATCGGCCAGCTTGCCGGGCTCGATGGAGCCCAGATCGTTGGCCAGGCCGATCGCCTCCGCGCCGTGGATCGTGGCCACCCGCAGAGCGTCGTGCTCGGCCATCCCACCGGACTGCACGGCCCACAGCTCCCAGTGGTAGCCCAGTCCCTGGAGTTGACCGTGGCTCCCGACGCCCGCCTTGCCGCCGGCCTCCACCAGATCCTTCACGAAGCGCGCGTGCCGTTCGAACACGTGCTGATCGCTCCGGAACCACTGGCCGCGCCTGAGCGTGCGGCTGTCCACCTCGTCGTGCGGCGTGAAGCGACGAAGCTTGGCGTCGTCGTGCGGATTCTCGCGGCTGTAGAAGTAGTTTTCGGCAAAGGGCCCTCCGTAGGAGACCAGCAGCGTGGGGGTGTACACCCGCCCTGTCTCCGCGAAAAGCTGGACCATATCTCCGTAAAGCGGGAAGATCGGCAGCGAGTGCTCCAGTCCGGGGTACCCATCCAGCGTCTCGGTTATGTTCTGTTTGATGTTGAGCGACCCCTCGGTGGTGGGCATCAGCTCCAGCTCGCGCGCCGCCATGATGATCCACTGCCGAGCCTTGCGCGCGCCCGCCACGTACATCTTGATCGTCTTGGTATCGAAGTATTCTGAGTAGCGGGACAAGACCTTGCGCGCGTCCTCCTCGCTCTTGATGCCGTCCTGCCAGAACACCCCAGGGCCGGTCGAGTAGATGCGTGGCCCGATCACGGTCCCCGCCCGCACCTGGTCGGCGTACGACAATACTTCCGTGTTGCCCGTCTGCGGGTCGCGCGTGGCGGTGACGCCGTACGCCAGGTTCGCCAGGTAGGGCCACACATCGGTGCGGTGCAGGCCGTCTCGGGCGCGCAGATGCGCGTGCGTATCGACGAACCCGGGCACGATGGTCGTGCCCGACACGTCTATCACCTGCGCGTCTGCGGGGACTTCCACGCCTCCGCTCGGCCCCACCGCGGCTATGCGGTTGTCGCGGACCAAAATGTCGGCGTTGTCGATGACCTCGTCGCCGCGCATGGTGATGACGCGCGCTCCCCGCAGCACCGCCGCGGCCCGGGGGATGTCCCGATCCGCCTGGATCAGGACCCGGAACTCCGCCGGCTCGTACCCTTCCTCTTCGTCTTCCTCTTCGTCCTCCTCGCCTTCTTCCTGGACCTCATCCTCGACCTCGGCGTCGACCGAGTCGGCCGCTTCCTCGTCGGCCTCCTCCTGCTCCTCGGCTCGCTCGGCGGCCTCTACGCTGTCCGCGTACGCGCGCGCCGCGTCGAGATCGAAAGAGAAGTGGGCGTTCGCAAGGGACCAGTGTACCGAGCGCCCGTCGCCGCTCCAGGCGGGGAACTCCGCGCCGATTTCGCTCAGGCTTAGCGCGGGGAACGACGCCTTGTCGGGGTCGCCCACGTTGATGGTGGGCGCGACGCCGATGCGCGGCACGGTGACCGCGTACAGTTGACGCTGGATGAGCGCGAGCGCCTGGTCTCCGCGCGGCGCCATCTGGACGGTGTTGGGCGTGAGCGCCTGCGGGAAATTGGCCGGGGTCGCCCCGCGCACCTTGACGTGCTCCTTCTCGTCGGAGCCGTCCCAGCGGATCGACACGAGCGCATCCGGGGGCCTGAACAGATAGATCCTGTCCACGCCCTCCACGAAGTGCGGATCGCGGCGCCCCTCGGCGGGGGCGATCGGGGTCACCGGCCCGTCGCTGCCGCCCGCGTCGACCCAGACGAGCTCGTTCGCCGACTCACCCGACGCCCCGATCGTCTGGAACACCTCGGCGAACCCGCGCAGCGCGACGATGCGGTCGTTGGGCCCCCAGGCGGGAGCGAAGTAGGTGCCGGCGTCGCGGGTGATGCGGGTCGGCGAACCGCCCCCGTCGGCGCGCGCGCGGAACAGGTGTCCCGCTTCCCCGTCCCAGGTGGCGTACGCCAGGCTGCGTCCGTCCGGCGACCAGGCGGGGAAGTGCTCCGCAACGTCGGCGTCGGTGACCCGGCGAGGATTGCCGCCATCCGAGTCCGACACCCAGAGACGATCGAGCGCGGTGAACGCCAGCATGCTGCCGTCCGGCGAGGGGGCCGCGTCGCGGATCTGCGCGACCGTGAACGTCGGCGTATCCTCGATCGGGTGGTCGAAGGCAACCTCGGGCCCCGTTTCCAGCTCGAAGCGGGCGCGGAAGGGGACCTCGACCGCGTCTCCGCCCGCCACCGGCAAGCGCCAGATCTTCCCCCCGAAGGAGGCGACCAGCTCGCGCGAATCGGGGGTGAACGACATCCCCGGAAGTACGTCCAGGGTGGCCCGGGACTCCTGGTCGTCGTGCTGAACAGGGTAGGCGAGCCAGCGCTCCGAGCCGTCGCTCAGGTCTCGCAGGACCAGCCCGGTGTCCTCCTCGTGCCGGGTGCCGTATACGAGCCAGCGGCCGTCCGGCGACAGCGTCGGCCTGAACGCGGAACCGTAGCGGAGGGTGCGCGTGAACCGATTTCCGGTTTCGCGGTCGTAAACCTCGATCTGGTACTGCGGCATCTGCGCGTTGTAGTTCCAGTCCCCGGTGCGCCGAGCGTACCAGACGTGACGGCCGTCACCGGACACGGCCGCGCCGAGCATCTTCAGGTTGTCGGGTTCCTTCACCAGTTGCACGCCGCTGCCGCCGTCGACGTGGAACAGCTTGAGCTTGGGCAGGCCCTGCCCCCGGAAGACCCCGACGGACGCGACGATATAATCGCCATCGGGCGTCCACTCGGGCGACTCGGCGCGATTCGACTCACCCTTCGTGACGCGCGTCGTATCCGTCCCGTCCAGCGCCATCGTCCAGATGTTCTGGCCGCCGTCGCGGTCTGAGGTAAAGGCGATCCGGGACCCGTCGGGAGAGAACCGCGGCTGCGCGTCGAACGCCATTCCCGACGTGAGCTGCGTCGCGTCGCCCCCCGAGACGGGCACCGTGAACAGATCCCCGAGCATGTCGAACACGACCGTCCGGCCGTCGGGACTCACGTCCACCGACACCCAGGTTCCCTCCGTGACGTCGACGGAGATCGTGCGCCCCGGCTCCAGTGGCAGCGGCCCCTTCTTCTTCTCCTCCGCGTCTTCCGCTTGCTCGGAGCTATCGGCGGGCTCCTGGCCGGCCAGCGCGATGGGCGCCCCCGCCACGAACAGCACGGCGAAAAGCGCGCGGGCGCACCAGTAGAGGAAAAGGCGCTGGGTGGTCCCGTGCGGCACGTGCATCGTCAATCCTCGCGACTTGGGGGTCGTCCGTCCCTCGGCGGAGCGCATGGAAACGGAAGGCCCCGCCCGCTCCTGTCAACACGTCCATTGCATAGATGGTTCGCGCCGTCGGGACGTTGTACGGGACGAGTTTGCGAGCGCGCGTCGCCCTGAGGCGGATTCCACGCGCGGAGGGATGACGGCCCGCCGTCAGGGTGCCAGGAACCCCCTGTCCCGCAGGAAGCGCAGGTACTCCGCCCATACGTTGAAGAACTGCCCGGTCCGCGTGTCCACCAGGGAGTGGTCCCCGAACTCGAACGTGACGACCTCGAACGGCTTTCCCTGACCAGCTAGCTCGTTTAGCCGGACGACGTCCAGCCGCATGGGGATGCTCCGGTCCATCTCGCCGAACAGCCAGAGCCCGGGGATATCCAGGGACGATATGTCCTCGAGCGCGTCATAGCCCGGCGTCCCGTCGAACTCGCTCAGCCTGTCGTACGCCTCGTCCAGGGTGGTGTTCGGGTCGGCGGTCAGCGAGCTGTAGAAGTTCTCCAGCCCCACGCTCACCGTGGGTCCCGACCAGAACATCACGTAGCCCACTACCTGCGGAGCCTTGAGCGCGGCCTGCGGCACGATCCAGCCGCCCTGACTGTTGCCGATCATGCCGATCCGGTCGGGGTCGATCTGGGAAAAACGGGCGACGAAACGGGCGGCCGCCGCCGCGTCCTCGGCCAGAACGTTGAGCGTGCGGAAGCTGTTGGTCGGGCCGACGTTCTCGAAGGTGCCACCCGACTCCCCCACGCCGCGCTTGTCGTAGCGGAAGGCGGCGAGTCCCTCGGGCACCATGGGGTCGGTGCCCAGCCGCTGCGCGTTGCGGTCCAGCATGCCGGATCCGTGCACCCAGACCACGGCCGGGAACGGGCCGCCCGAGTCGTCGGGCAGGTCCAGCTCGTAGCGCAGCTTGGTGTCGACGCTCAGGAAGAACCTGTCACCGATCACCTCCACGTCGGCCGTGCTGGACCCGCCGCCCGAGCTGCCGGTGAGTTGGCCGACCCCGAAGGCGGTCGCGGTGACCACCCCGTTCGCGTCCACGTCGATCCCGCCGCTCGCGCTCCAGGTGATGGGACCGGCCCCGGCGACGAGGTTGCCTCGTGCGTCGAAAGGAGTGCCGGTGACCGACATGGTGTCGCCGGGCAGCTCCAACGCGATCGCCGAAAACTGCACCCGCACCTCCGCGACCCGCTGCTCGACCACCACGACCGCCGTGTCGGTGATCCCCGATGCCGTGGCGACGACCCGGGCCGAGCCGTTCGCCCGCGCCGTAGCCGAGCCCGTGGGACTCACCGTGAGGACCTGTGGATCGAGACCCGCCCACGATACCTGTGCGGAGACCACGGAGCCGCTCGACGCGCGCGCGATCGCCGCCAGCTGGAGGATCTCACCGAACGAGACGAGCGGACCCGCCGGATCTATGGCTAGCGAAGCCACTTCGCGCGGCTCTATGGGATTGTCGGCGCCGCACGCGGCGAGGCTTAGCGCCACGGCCGCGACGCTGGCGGCGCATCGACGCATGATTCTGGAACTCATGACCCCCTGCTCCTGACTCTCTGGATGCCGGACATCCTGTCCTCGGACTGCGGTCAACGGTGTCGGAGGTGGCCTGGAGTTGGCGAGGGCCGACGCCTGCCTGTAACGACTCTGACATCGGAAGTCGCGACAGGCTGGCGGGTTGGCGACATGGGTGACAGGGGTGAAACGGCGACGGCCGCCGGCACGTAGCGATTCTCCGGAGGCGCAGGACGCACAACAGTACGCGGGGATCTGTGATGACGTACCGCTTCGGGCTGTTCCAGCTGGACGCGCAGCACATGCAACTCACGAGGAACGGTCGGGCGATCTCGCTCACCCGGCAGACCGCGCAGCTCCTGCTCCAGCTGGTCGAGTCCCGCGGCGAAGTGGTCTCCAGGGAGGCGATTCGGGCCCACCTGTGGGGGCACTCCTTCCTGGAAGTCGATCCGGCGATCAACCAGTGCGTACGCCGCCTGCGCGCGGCCCTGGACGACGACCCGAGGAAGCCGCTCTACGTGGAGACGCTGCCCCGGCGCGGATATCGTTTCATCTGTCCGGTCGAGGTACGGGCGGACTCCACTGCGCAGGCGCCGCCCACTCGGATGATCCGCGCAACGGGGACGATCGCCGGGGCCGCGCTCGTCGGCGGGCTCGCGCTGGCGCTGGTGGTTCCGGCGAGCCGGACGTGGAGCCGCGACCTTGAGGCGAATGCGGGCGCCGCCGGCTCCGGCGCGCTGCTGGCCCAGGCTTCGGCGCGGCTCGACCGACGCGAGCCGAGCCTGGTGGAAAGGGCGATCGCCGACCTGGAATCCGCGGCGGCAGGCGATCCCGCAAACGGAGCACTGCAGGCTCGACTCGCCGTCGCCCACTCCAGGCTCTTCTGGTACTCCGGTCGCCCGCAGGCGGCGCGCGCCGCCCGACACCACCTGCGCCGCGCCGAGGCTCTGGGCGTCGAGCAAGGCAACGTCTGGCTCACCCGAGGCGTGCTGTCATTTCACGACCGCGACTACGCGTCGGCGGTCTCCGCGCTGGAACGGGCCAGGGATGCCGACTCCGGCCCAGGTCACGCGGAGATAGACCTGATGCTGGGAAAAACGCTCCGCCGCACGGGCCGTTGGGATGACGCGATGGCGGCCCTGCAGAGGGCACACGAGGCCAACCCGCTCTCGTTCGAAGCCACCTATGCGGTCGCGTCGACGGCCCGCTACATGGGGAGACACGAGCTGGCGCGTCGCTTCATCGCGCTCGCACGCGACCTGGACGCCACCAACTGGGTAACGTGGGCCATTCGACCTGTGGATGCGCTGCGCGAGGACGGAGACGTGGCGCGGGCCGCAGCGCTGGCAGAAGAAAGCTCAGAAGAGATCGGGCGAGGAATGCTCTTCGCGACTTCCCAGGCTCTCTCGCGAGTTCTGAGCCACGTGGCGATCGAGGGAGAACCCTTTTTCGAGGGCCCCGAAGGGTATCGCGGCTCCTTCTACCTGAGCCTCGGAGAGGCCTTCCGGGTCCGGGGTCTGGAGGAAGCCGCGCGCGCCCAATACGACTCCGCGGTCTTCGTGCTCGAGCGTCAGCTGGCCGAGGACAGTTGGGCCGAGAGCCACCGCGGCCAGCGCCTTTCCTGGCTCGCCTCCGCGGAGGCCGGTCGGGGCAATCGGGCGGGGGCGCTAGCCCGCGCGGAGGAGGCGACGAAGGCTCTCCCACTGGATGAAGACGCCTTCATCGGCTCTGTCATCCAGATTCAGGTGGCCCAGACGCTCGCGGTGGTGGGTGAGCTCGACCGTGCCGCCGATATCGTGCGGGCACTCCTGGAAGGAACGTCGCCGCTGACCCCGGCGCTCTTGCGCGTAGACCCGATCTGGGAGCCCGTGCGGGACCACCCTGCGCTGGCGCCCTGGCTCGGCGAGAGCGACGGGGCCCCCGAGCCTCGACGGCGACGCACTTCCTAGTGTGCCGGCGCGGAAATCCCGTGTGCACCGAGGCGCGTGATGCGCCCGCGGGGCAAGGCGGAACGACGCGCCGTAGCCGTCGCTACGGCAAGGAGTTCCAACGCCGCTGCCGCGGGATGCAGCGCGGGCCGAATGCCTACGGGACTTCTGCAACGGTACACTAGCGCGCGTTCAGTCGCTTGCCGGCCGCACCGGGCAGCGTCCACT